>CAYWBC010000011.1:0-2838 GCA_964456285.1 uncultured Bacteroidales bacterium | reverse complement strand
AACGATTTTGCAACTTCCAGTCAAATAGGCTCAGATATTATTGGGTCATTAGGAACAGGTTCCCATACTTTTGCGGGACTTATAACAACCACTGGCTCTGGGACTACATCTTATTTTTGGATTACTGCTAATGTTGCATCCTTTCCAGCTGATGGACAGACATTGACTGTTAGTGCAATCACAACAAGTGATTTAACCTATACTTTAGGATTTAAATCCGGAACAACCAATGCAGGAGGCACACAAACAATCGAGGTTGTTGACGGAATATTGTTGACATCAACTTACCCTGCCGTTTCTGCTAATAGTATTCCTCAGGGTGCAACTGACAAACCTATTTACAAGTTTAATACAATTATCACAGGCTTAGATGTAACTTTGAATTCAGTTTCATTTGTCACAACTGGCACCTATGCTGCCAGTGATATTTCAAATTTTAAGTTATGGTATAACACTGTCAATAGTTTAGTGAGTGCAAGTCAAATTGGATCAACAATTACAACTTCATTAGGAACAGGTACCCATACCTTCTCCGGATTAAGCCAGATTACTAATGCAGATGCTACGGGGTATTTTTGGATAACCATGGATGTTGCCACAGCAGCAGTTCCTGCCAATACCTTATTAGTGAATGCTCTCACTACTGCTAACTTAACTTATGCTTCAGGAACAATATCGGGTTCTACTTTTGCAGGAGGGGTGCAAACTATTCAGCTTAATGTGGATTCTGATGGAGATGGAGTGTCTGATTTATACGATTTGGACGATGACAATGATGGTATTCCCGATTTAACTGAGAATCTGCCTTGTAATACTTCTATAGCCGAATTATTTCCGAATAGCGATTTCGAATTAGGAAATACTGGTTTTGCATCGGGTTATGGTTATGCCACAGGGACAAATTCTTTATGGCCGGAAGGTTTATATTCAATTACTCCTGATGCTTCTAGTGTACATGATAATTTTTCAAATTGTACCGGTCATGGAAATATGATGGTAGTTAATGGAAGTCCTAACGCTGATTTAGTAGTTTGGAGTTCAGGGACTATAGTTGTTACTCCTTATACAGATTATACGCTTAGTATTAATATAACTTCCGTACATCCCGATAATCCAGCTCAGTTAATTTTCAATGTTAATGGCGAAAATATTGGGGCTCAGTTTAATGCTACTACAACAACTTGTCAGTGGATTAATGCTCAGGCAACATGGTCTTCAGGAAGCCTTACTAGTGCTACCTTTGAGATAGTGAATTTAAATTTGATTGCTGGTGGTAATGACTTCGCAATTGATGATGTTTCCTGTACCTACAGACTTGACTGTAATTCGGATTCAGATCTCCTTCCTGATAGGATGGATTTAGATTCAGACAATGATGGTATTTATGATGTAGTCGAAGCTGAAGGCACCGATGCCGGGGATGGAACAATAAGTGGTTTTATTGATGCGGACGGTGATGGCTTATCTGACAGTGTAGATAATGTTAACTCTGGTTCTGGTGGAGGTGAAGTAATATGGGGTACAGCTTTAGCTAACCCGGATACCGATAGTGATCTTTTACCAAATACAGTGGATTTAGAAAGCGATGGGGATGGATGTAATGATGTCCTTGAAGCAGGTTTTGTGGACGGAGATAGTGATGGAGAACTTGGTACATCTCCCGTAACAGTAAATGCATACGGAGTAGTAACCAGTGGTACAGGATATGCTCCTCCTGCAGATTTGGATGCTAACGGTACAGATGATTATGTGCAAGTAAATCCTTTAATCACAACCCAACCGGCTAATACGAATATTTGTTTATCTGTTACAACCAATGCAAGTTTTACTGTTGTAGCTTCTAATGCCGGAGGTACTAACCAATGGCAAGTTAGCACAGATGGGGGTACAATATGGGCTGATATTCCCGGGGCAACAGGAACTACCTTAAACTTATCCGGACTTGATGCTTCATACGATTTAAATCAGTATAGAGTGCAATTATCTCATCCGGCAAACGTTTGTTCACCTGTTACATCGGATGGAGCAACATTGAGAGCCTATGCAACTGCACCAGCCCAGCCGGGTGCTATAACAGGTAGTTCTGAGGTTTGTGAAAATATTAGTGGTCTGGCTTATAGCATAAGTACTGTGCCACTTACCGATTCTTATTCATGGACTGTTCCATCGGGGTGGTCAATAACAGCAGGCACGGGAACAAATGCCATAACCGCTACATCCAGTATTACTAGTGGCAATGTGGAGGTTAGTGCTGTTAATACTTGTGGGGCAGGTACGCCAAGAACATTAGCTGTGACTGTAGCTAATCCTTCACCGTCATTCACGGCTCCGGTGGGAGCAAGTGTATGCCAGGCTGTGGATGTTACCTATACTACCCAATCCGGAAAGTCGGACTATGATTGGAATATTACCACAGGATCACTGGGAGCTGATTATACCATTACTTCAGGTGGAACATCCACTGATGAGAGTATGACTCTTAAATGGCTTACAACTGGGAGCAGAACTGTTACTGTAAATTATACCAGCGGTGGTTGCGCAGCAGCATCCCCGGCATCTAAAAATCTTACTGTTGTCGCAAATGCTATTATCTCTGGTCAACCAGTTGATCCCGCACCAATATGTTCAGGAGCGGGAGTTGTGTCTATGAGTATATCAACTATTGGAACAATTTCAGCATATCAGTGGCAAGTATCAACTGATGCAGGATCAACGTGGAGTGATATTAGTAATTCAGCACCATATAGTAATGTTACTACTGCTACATTGACAATTACTAATCCTCCCAGCGGATTAAATAATGCTCAATATCATTGTTTGGCTACCGGGACTTGTGGT
>CAYWBC010000010.1:59201-71824 GCA_964456285.1 uncultured Bacteroidales bacterium | reverse complement strand
CACTTTGATATCTTCTTAACCATTCATAAGTATTTGTTTCTTTAGAACCATCAGTATTGGCAAGATTGTAAAATTGTGGTACAACCAGGCTTGCAATACTACTTTGTAATCTTTTGTAGGATCGCTCATTTGCAGAATGTCCTAACATCGCATCAATAGTAAAGTCAGCACTTATATCCTTGGAGAAATTCAAAATAAGGTCGCTGTTTAGCTCACGTCGGCTTATAGTACCTTCATAAACATTTCCCGGATTCGGTATGGTTCCTTTTAAATCCTGCGGACTACCCGGAGAAAATTTCATAATAGCTTCCCATTCCTTACGTGCAAATGTGGAAACATCTGTTCCGACAGTCCAGGTTAACTTCAGAAAATCAGTAAATGTCAATTGAGTGGCAACATTTCCCAATACCCTTTCCTCATTAAACTCACTTTGGTTTTCATTCAAAGCGTAATATGGATTTGTTGCATAAGGTGTGTAGTAATTATCAAGGTTATAATATGTATCATTATAATCTTCCATGTCTACAATACTAAGATCTCTTGGTATTTGTAACAATTCACTATACAGGTTGGAAGCAGCATTGGTTCCTCCATATCCATCAGGTGTGTTAGATCCTGTTCTTCTGATGTAATTTACCGTTGGAGAAACTTTTAAATATTTGCCTTCAAGTGATCCTCTGAAAGCAAAAGTGTTTCTCTTATAGGCATCAACATCTGTAGGTACCATCCCATCCTGATCAGAATTACTATAAGAAGCAAAGAATGTTGTTTTTTCTCCACCTCCACTGACAGAAATTGCATTGGTAAAACTAGTTCCAACATCATAGAAATCAACCAGGTTAGACTCAACTGCTGAGAAAGGTTTAATTAACTGAGCACCATCAACCTCGTTTCCCCAAAGACGGATTTCACCAGTAAGTTTTGGACCCCAGCTACCATTTTCATCGTAAGCAAAGTGCCCGTTCCAACCCTCTCCAAACATATTCTGCATCTGTGGAAGACGAAGGGGTTTTGATAAGGTATAACTACCATTATACTCAACCATCATCTTCTTATTCAACTTACCTGATTTTGTGGTAATCTGAACAACACCGTTCGCAGCCCGACCTCCATAAAGTGCTGTTGCTGCTGCACCTTTTAATATACTAACTGATTCTATATCGTTAGGATTGATAGAGTTGGCTCCATTACCAAAGTTCAATCCATCCCTGGCAGCAGTATTTACACTATTATTAATTGGAACACCATCTACAACATACAAAACGTTGTTGTTCCCGGTAATTGAAGAGTAACCGCGGACAATAACTTTTGTAGATCCTCCGGGCATACCTCCTGCATTGGTAATCTGAACTCCGGCAACTTTACCCTGCATTGAGTTCATCAGACTGGTTTCACCACTCTTCATGATTTCATCTTCGCCAACCTGAGTGGCAGAGTAACCGAGCGATTTAATGTCCCTTTGAATACCAAAAGCAGTGACCACAACTTCTTGCATGGAAATAGCCTCGGGAGTAAGTGCTACATCAATAACAGTTTGTCCACCCACCACAATTTCTTGTGCTTCCATCCCGATAGAGCTAAACACAAGTGTAGCATCTGTAGGAGCAGTGATTGTAAAATTACCGTCGATGTTTGTCGATGTTCCGGTTGTAGTGCCTTTCACCACTACCGAAACGCCGGGTAGAGAACTACCGTCATCGGCGCTGGTAACCTTACCCGTAATTTGTATGTCCTGTGCAAGGGCATTAAAGCCCAGCATCGCCAGACACACAAGAATACTTGCAATTCTTTTCATAGATAAAAATTTTAGGTTTATAAATAGGTTAACAACAATTTACTTTTCTTGAATAGCCTTGCAAACAGCCATCCTCGAATCAAAGCTAAAAAAAATTATTAAAAAAAAAAATAAACTACCTTGAATTAACTGGCTTACAAACAGACAAATAGAATGCATATATATTTAGAATGTATAAATATACAATCGAATTCTAATCTAATTTGCTATTTACATGCAAGTTAGTATGTATTATCCTTACTCCTTTATTGATGGAAACCCGGTTTAAAATGTATAGGAAGTACTATAATATAAAAGAATATTTTTTGAGACTCCTAAATTACCAGCCCCCGATAAACGAAGGCTTACGTCGGATTTACGGTAAGGAAGATTAATGGATCAAATAATTCAGTACAAATGCAACAATTACGCCGAGGTAATTTCCTGCAGCATAACCAACAATTCCAACAGTCAGACCACTGACAATTACTTCCTTATTATTTAATGCACCTGCCACCATGGGTACAAAAGGAGGAGAGCATATGAGAGCAGTTGATGTAATCATATGAGTATCTGCATCTACCTTATATATTTTGCATAATATAGTATGTACAAGCAAGGAACCGAAAATAGTAATAGTAATCAAAGAAATCAGGGCTCCGGAAATATCCAGAAGTATACGGTAATTTGCCATAGAAGCCACGGCAATGCTGAATACTAAAATGAAATACATACCTAACTCAAAACTTTTTTCTATTCTGTTAATTCTCGGTATAAGTGAAGCAACTATACTTAGCGTTGTAATGATCAGAACAACCACCAGCATTTGATTTTCTTTAGCCACTATAAAGGTAGAGGTACCTGCAATGCCGAAAATTACAATTGACAGTAACAATGAAAATAGCAGAGGAAGTATCAGCTTCTTTCTGAAAAATCCTTCGTAGGCATTTTCATTGAATGAAATCTGCTGATAAACTGAAGAATCTTTTTTGTAAGGGTAAGGGAGCATTATTTTTCGGAAAATTATCTTCCCGATGCTTACAATAAATATTAGGTATAATAAGGATGGGATCATATCGTAGGTGTGAACTTTAAGATATGTCTCAGCATCGACATTGAGCATGATTTTAAGGGCGGCCAGATTTGGAGTGCCTCCGGAATACAATCCCACCAACATCCCCCCTATTTTGGGCAAGTTTTCAATACGATTTCTATAAATTATAGTAACTATTCCAATTACCAGGACTACAGAAATCATCGACAATACCATGGAAACAGCTGTTTTTCCTGCCATTCTAAACCATGTTTTTATTTTAAGCGAAAACAATAACAAGGGTAGAGCAATTGGTATGGTTAGAGTGAGGACTAAGTTTTGCAATGAACTGATTTTGTATGCCAGTAAATCGTTAGCATCTATCAATCCTCTGTCAAAAAGTAAGAGAATATCCTCCAGATTCACTCCCTGATTATTGGTCAGATAGGAACTCAGGTAATTCCCCGGAACAGGTATGAAACCTATATTACCAATTAAAAGTCCAAATCCATAGGCAATAATTATTGCACCGATCCTATTTGCCAGCTTACTTCTACCAGTAATAAAAATGATTAGAATGGGTGCAAGAAAAAAGATGAGAATAAGAATCAGTTGAATAAACATAGAAGAAAATTTAAGACGAATATAAAATTTTCCTGCTAATTACTGTTCTCGAAAATTATCAATGATTATTAGAAAAATAAGAGTTAATCTCCATCTCCTATGTCAGGACATTCCCTGAAACTTTTATCATACTGAGTCATTGCCCTTAGACTCATACCCATACTTGAGAATCCTCCGTCATGAAAAAGATTTTGCATGGTTACTTTCTTAGTCAGATCAGAGAATAAGGTAATGCAATAGTCAGCACAATCATCGGCAGATGCATTACCCAGGGGAGACATCCTGTCTGAAAAGTCGATTAATCTGTCAATTCCTTTAACTCCACTACCGGCTGTGGTTAATGTTGGCGATTGAGATATAGTATTTATCCGTATTTTTTTATCGCGTCCATAAATGTAACCAAAGCTGCGTGCTATCGACTCTAACAAAGACTTTGCATCTGCCATGTCGTTGTATCCGTAAAGGGTTCTTTGCGCAGCTACATAAGAAAGTGCCACAACTGAGCCCCAATCATTAATGGCATCAAGTTTTCGGCATACATGCAGAACTTTATGAAAGGATAGTGCTGAAATATCAAGTGTTTTCTGATAGAAGTCGTAATTCAGGCGATCATAAGCATGTCCTTTTCTAACATTAGGAGACATCCCAATGGAATGAAGAATAAAATCAATTTTTCCACCATACTTTTCCATTGTTTTTTTTATAAGCATTTCCAGTTCTTCAACATTGGTTGCATCTGCTGGAATTACTTCAGTATTGCATTTTTCAGCCAAATCATTAAGTGTTCCGAAACGTAGAGCAATTGGGGTATTTGTAAGTATAAAATCAGCTCCCTCTTCATAGGCACGCTCAGCAATTTTCCATGCTATTGACATTTCATTCAGGGCACCAAATATGATCCCTTTTTTCCCAGATAATAAATTATAAGCCATGATCAAATAATAATTTGAATTAGAAATTCACTTTCTTTTATATAGTCAATATAATAATGTGTTCAATGAGGTGAAAATTATTGGAATGTTGGAAAATTGGAATGAACTTCCTTTTTATTTTTTGAAAATAGTAATTTTCCCATATTTCCATTATTCCAATTTACGATGATCTTTTAAAAAACTTTCAATTGTTATTATTCAAAACCATCTAAATATTGAATGTGTTTTACATTTTATTTTGCAGCCCGCAAAGGTACTGCAAGTTACAATAAGTCAAAAACTATTTAGAATAATTTTAAATTGATATTAAGGAAACCAATAACTTCTATTATTGTTGTTTGAGAAGCACTTTTGCATTTTCGATTGCAGCAGGACTGATAGAATCACCACTTAGCATTTTTGCAATTTCATTCAGGCGTTCAGCTTCATCCAGTTCTTTTATGGAAGTTATGGATTTGGTTTCATCTGATTCCTTATAAACAAGGTAATGATGGTCCCCTTTGCTGGCTACCTGCGGAAGGTGAGTGATGTTTACTACCTGCATATTTTCAGCCATCCGTTTGATCAGGTTTCCAACTTTGTCTGCAATATCTCCGGAAACACCGCTGTCAATTTCATCAAAAATAATTGTTGGTAATCCAAATGAATCAGAAATAAGGGATTTAATAGCCAGCATTAATCGCGAGAGCTCTCCACCAGAAGCTACTTTTGAAATATTTTGTTCAGAGACATTTTTGTTAGCTGAAAAAAGAAATTGTATTCTGTCGATTCCATTATCATTTGGATCAGTAATTTCATGCTGAACAGTGAATTTTGAATTTTTCATCCCAAGATTTTGAAGAAGTGCCAACACACGATTCTCAAAATCAGCAAACGAATCTTTTCTTTTGTTTGATAGATCATCTGCTAATTCATTTACCCTGATTTCCTTTTCTTCCAACTCTTTTAAAAGTTTTCCCAGTTCAAAATCTCCAATAGAATATTTCTGCAATTTGTTATCTAAATCAATTCTTATTTCAATAAGGTTTTGAATAGTATCTGATTTGTATTTTCTTAACAAAGAATACAATTGATCCATACGATCTGTTATTCTCTGCATTTCTCCGGCGTCAAAAACAACTCTTTCATTTTGCATTGAAAGTTCACCGGCAATGTCTTTAAGTTCAATGTATACAGAATCTATTCTTTCTCCTGCGTCTTTAGCTTCCGGCAAATGCTCATTAACTTTTGCCAAAGAATCTCTTATAGACTTCAGACTTGCAATTAATCCTCCTTCATCATTCTCAAGGATATTTGTCGCCTCTGAAAGAATCAATTTTATTTCTTCGGCATGATTAATTAATTTGTATTGCCCCTCCAATTCAATCAACTCATTTTCTTTCAATTCAGCTTCTCTCAATTCATTAAACTGGTGCGAAATAAAATCAAGATTTTCCTTATCAGAATGATAAGATTCACGGGCATCGTAATATGCTTGTTTAAGCTTTTTGTATTCCTTATAGATCAACTTATATTCAGACAATAGAGGCGAAGTATGAGCATACGAATCAATAATACTCCGGGCATATGATTCTTTATTCAATAATAAGCTCTGATGCTGAGAATGTATATCAACAAGCAACAATGTCAAATCCTGCAAAATATTCAGATTCACTGGTGTATCATTGACAAAAGCCCTGCTTTTACCATTGCTGGCAATTTCTCTCCTAATCAGAACTTGATTTGAATAATCCAGGTCATTTTCATCAAAAAAAGTTTCCAAATTATACCCATTTACCTGAAAGATACCCTCAACAATGCATTTGCGATTTTTATCTTTTAAAACTGTGGTATCTGCTCTTTTCCCAAGCAATAGACTCAGGGCTCCAAGCAATATCGTTTTACCAGCACCTGTTTCTCCTGTTATGATCGATAAACCCTTATGAAAGTTCATTTCAAGCTTATCAATCAGAGCATAATTATCAATAGAAATCGAACTCAGCATGGGTCACAATTTAGCAAAACAAAACTATTGATTTCTGATTAGTTGATGCATCGATAGTAACTAATTTCTATGAACATCTTATTAAATGCGGATGGTTGATTACTTTAAAGCTTCGTATTTGGAAATATTTGCCGGATCTATTTCAACCATAATGTTGAAAACCCTGCGTTTGTCTTCTGCAGCTGCTTCGGAAAATATTTCTACTATCTCATCTGATTTTGATTCAAGTACTACTCGAAAATAATGCATTGCAGGACTACGTTTTGATTTGTAAAATCTTTCAAGGTCAATGAGGGACTCTTTAATTGTCATGCGGGCGCCTTCAATGGATTTATCCATCATATCCAGACCCAGTCTATGGTATTTGTAATTAAATGCCCGTAAGGGCGTGAAATTCTCATCAAGTATATTATTGATCAACCAGTACCTGTTATCTCTTTCTCTATCAGCTGCTCCCCATCCAACTTTACCGGAGGATTGTGCATTATTAACTATTTTCTCAGCTTTTTGAAAAAAAGGTGTGCCTCCTTCATTTGAAAAAGAGTCGTAATCAAGGCCTAAAATAATATATACATAATATGCCAGAATTGAGGTTAAATTGGAAATATAGCTTGTCTCTGAAAACTCAAGGGGATCGTACTCCAAATAATTAAAAACTACATCATTATCAATGTAGTTGAACATAACCGTGTTGTACGATGAAGCATAAACAGGTCTGCGGGCCTGAATGTTAATAGTACCCTCAAATGAACCAGTACTTACTTCAGATGTAATATTGAGTAAAAAATTGCATTCAATTCGTTCATTTAATTCAAATACATTGTTTGTCCAAACCGTATTATTCATAAAATCGGAAAGTGCTTTCTGAAGCGTTACAAAAACTTGCTTGTTGGTTCCCTGAAGTTGTGATGTGTTTACAGAAACATTGCAGTTTAGTTCCTGTGATTGAGCAGTATTAAAAACCAGGAAAATGAGAAACAATAATGAATAATGTGAACGTTTCATGTTATTGAATTTTATCTGAAACAAGCTTAAGGATATCATCAGCAACTTCATCCTTTGATTTTAACCCGAAATTATGAATATTATTGTCTCTGTCAATAATTGAGACCTTATTTGTATCGTATTTAAATCCGGCTCCTTTGTTATTTAAAGAATTAAGAACAATCAGATCAAAATTCTTCTTTTTAAGTTTTTCTCTGGCATTATGCAGTTCATTGTTTGTTTCCAGAGCAAAGCCAATCAACAATTGCTTTTCATTTTTCATCTTTCCAAGTGCAGAAGCTATGTCAATAGTTTTTATAAGGTTTAACTGAATAGCATCGCTGTGGCTTTTAATTTTAGTAGGAGATTGTTTGTCTACTTTATAATCTGCAACAGCTGCACTAAGTATTGCAAGATCGCAAGTCGGAAAATGAGCAAGGCAATGTTTATACATCTCATCTGAAGTTTTTATAGAAATATATTCCTCTATTGCTTTGGATGGAGATAAACAGGTAGGTCCGCTTATAAGAATCACTCTGGCTCCGGCATTTGCAAAAGACTCGGCTATTGCAAATCCCATCTTCCCTGAAGAATAGTTGCCTATGTAACGAACAGGATCAATTGGTTCGTAAGTTGGACCAGCTGTAACAAGTACTTTTTTATTTTCTAGCTTATTGATGGTGGTTGTTTTGATTGCTATTTGCTAAAATATTCAGTAAGGATCTGAATAATTTTATCCGGTTCTTCCATCCTGCCCTTACCTTCCAGACCACTTGCCAGCTCGCCGGTTGTTGGCTCAATAATTATATGTTCTCTGTCCGCGAGTTTAGTGATATTTTCTTTTGTAGCAGTATGATTAAACATGTCAAGGTCCATCGCAGGAGCAATAAACACTTTGCATCTGACAGACAAATAGGTTGTAAGCAATAAATTATCTGCAATACCATTTGTCATCTTCGCGATGGTGTTAGCAGTAGCTGGTGCAATAACAAATGCATCTGCCCAGGCTCCAAGGTCAACATGATTGTTCCAGTCGCCGTTTTCAGGATTAAAAAAATCGATCAACACAGGATTTTTTGACAATGTTGCCAGAGTTAGCGGAGTGATGAATTCTTTTGCTAATTCAGTCATTAAAACTTTAACTTCGGCTCCACTTTTCACAAGAAGCCTGATAAGAAAAGCAGCCTTATAGGCTGCAATACTTCCAGTTACTCCGATCAATATTTTCTTCCCTTTTAGCATGGGGAGTAAGTTATTTTATTCTTCAGGAATACGAAAATAGATCTGATCATTTTCGAATTCATCAAGCGCAATAAGCGATGCTTTTGGCATGCGCTCATAGAAACGGGAAATTTCAATTTGCTCTCTGTTCTCAAAAACTTCTTCCAGATTATCGGAATAGCTGGCAAATTCTTCTAGTTTGCTGTTGAGTTCTTCTTTGATCTCTACACTAATCTGATTTGCTCTTTTTGATGCAATTACAACAGCTTTGTAAATATTACCCACCTTATCTTCCATCTCAGTTGTGTTACGGGTAATTGTTGTAATCGGAGCTTTTGATTTTTTATAGTCCATATTTAAAAATTAATTTAATATTGATTCTTCATCAGTTTCTGTATCCTCGCCAACAAAATCTGAGGCATTCTTGTAATAGCGCGTGGCTTCTTTAATAAACTTACTCTCAGGATATTCTGAAGCAAATGAATAGTACTCGTCAATCGCATCCTGATAACGTTCTTTCTGTTTTGATTGAACACTTTTAAAAGCAAACATATAGCTTGATTTCACAATCATAAACATGATTTCCTCACGATATTTTGTTTCAGGATATTTAAATAAGCTATTGTTCAATGCCACAATGGATGCTTTATAATCTTCGAGATCATAATACAATTTTGCAGACATATAGGATTTTTCTACAAGCTTATTCATCAATTCCTTAATGTAATCCTTAACTTCTTCAGCTCTTTCACTATCAGAATATCTTATCAGATAAAGCTGGAAAGCTTGTATTGCCTGCACCGAATTTGTCTGATCAAGACTTGGACGAGGCGATTGCATATAATAACAATATGCCCCCATAAATTCAGCTTGCTCAACAAATGGACTTCCTCCGTAAGTACGGGTGAACATACGAAAATAGTGTCCTGCCAAAATATAATCTCTCTGATAGTAATAACTCATGGCTTGATAGAAATACACTGTGTCAGCCTGTGAGGTACCTCTCATCATTGGAGCTACCTGATCAAAAAGGTTGGCCGCACGGGTATAATCCGGCTTATTATAATACCGAAGAGCTTCTTTGTACTTCAGGTTGTAATCACTACTTTTTAGTACTTTTTCGTATCCGCTACAGCCAACTATAAATACTAAAATAATCCCGACAATATACAATTTAAGGTAATCCTTCATGCCTCTGAAAATATCGCGCAAATTTACAACAATTTAGGTGAAACAAAAATGTATTTCATATTGTGGCTAATATTCTTATGATCTTTGACATTTTTTAACATTTCTGGTTCACAATTAACAATTCAATAATTTCAGAATATTGCTGTTCACCTGCATCTTAACACCTAAACATAAACGCAAATGCCAAGAATGATATTATGCATTTGCTAAGATTATAAAATGAATTACATTTGTGCTGTTTTAATCAAAAAATAATTAACCGTGGATATTTTTGATAAAATTCGTAATGACAGAGGGCCTCTGGGACAATATGCAAAAATTGGTCGTGGCTACTTTATGTTTCCCAAGCTAGAAGGAGAAATCGCCTCTCACATGACTTTCAGAGGCAAAGAGGTTTTAACCTGGAGTTTAAATAATTACATAGGGCTTGCCAATCATCCCGAAGTTCGCAAAGCTGATGCTGAAGGTGCAAAGCAATATGGTATGGGGTATCCAATGGGTGCCAGAATGATGTCAGGACAGACAATAAAACATGAAGAACTGGAAAACAAACTTGCCGATTTTGTGGGTAAGGATAGTGCCTTTCTTCTAAATTATGGCTATCAGGGTATGGTCTCTATAATCCAGACTCTTGCCGGCAGGAATGATGTAATTGTCTATGATTCGGAATCACATGCATGCATTATGGATGGGATTTTCCTTCATAAGGCAACTGGCGGTAAAAGTTATGTTTTTCCACACAACGATATTGTGCGTTGTGAAAAAATGCTTGGATTTGCAAAAAAACATACTGAAGAAACAGGAGGAGGAATTCTTGTAATCACTGAAGGCGTTTTTGGAATGGCAGGCGATCTTGGCAAGTTGGATAAGATCGTTGATTTAAAGAAAAAATTCAATTTCAGGTTACTCGTTGACGATGCACATGGCTTTGGAACAATGGGTAAATCGGGTGCCGGTACAGGTGAACATTTTGGTGTGCAAAAAGACATAGATCTCTACTTTTCTACTTTCGCCAAAGCTATGGCTGGCATTGGTGCTTTCATTGCCGGAGAAGAAGATGTAATAGAGTTTCTGATGTACAATATGCGCTCACAAACATTTGCCAAATCATTGCCTATGCCAATGGTTATTGGCGCCCTGAAACGCCTGGAACTTCTTATTAATGATTCTTCTCTGCGTGAAAAACTTTGGACTGTAGTGCACAAGTTACAAAAGGGACTCAAAGAAAATGGCTTTGATCTTGGAAATACTGAATCCCCGGTTACTCCTGTAATTCTAAAAGGAAATGTTGCTGAGGGTACAAATATTGTGATGGATCTCAGGGAGACATATGGGATTTTCTGTTCCATTGTTGTTTACCCCGTAGTACCGAAAGATGTTATCTTACTTCGAATAATCCCTACCTCAGCCCATAGCATTGAAGATGTTGATTATACAATTAAGTGCTTTAAGGAAGTAAAAGAAAAACTGGAAGCTGGAAAATACCAAAGTGATACCGTTGGAACTCCTTTAAGCATATAGCTAAATTATATTTTGTACAATGAAAAGGGTGGTAACATAAGTTACCACCCTTTTTACATTCTTAACATTTTAGCTACTTATTTCTCACCCAGATACCTTTCAGCATCAATAGCAGCCATACAACCTGATCCGGCAGCTGTAACTGCCTGCCGGTAATGAGAATCCTGAACATCGCCACAGGCAAAAACTCCTGGTATATTTGTTTTGCTGGTACCAGGAAAAGTTTTTATGTAACCTACCTCATCTGTCTCAAGAAATTCCTTAAATGGCTCAGAATTCGGAGTATGACCAATAGCAAGAAAGAAACCGTCTATCTTAATAATCTCTTCTTTCTCGTCAGCTTCCCCTTTACGCTTTATTAAAACAAGCTCTTCTACTACACCCTCTCCTCTGAGTTCTTTTGTATTCCTCTCAAACAATACCTCAATATTTTCTGTTTTCATTACCCTTTCCTGCATTACTTTCGATGCACGCAAATAGTCTTTTCTTACCACCAGGTACACTTTGTTGCATAAACCAGACAGGTACAATGCTTCCTCAGCGGCTGTATCACCTCCTCCAACTACTGCAACATCCTTGCCTTTGTAGAAAAAACCATCGCATGTAGCACAAGCTGAAACACCTGAGCCCATGTATTTTTGTTCCGTTTCAAATCCAAGATATTTTGCTGTTGCACCAGTAGCAATAATAACAGATTCAGCTTCTATAACCTTGCCATCATCAACATATGCTAAATGAGTTGATCCGCTGAAATTCACATCAGTAACAATTCCAAAACGGCATTCTGTACCAAATCTCTCTGCCTGCTTTTTTAAATCATCCATCATTTTTGGCCCGGTCACACCTTCAGGATACCCAGGATAGTTTTCTACTTCGGTAGTTGTAGTAAGCTGCCCTCCCGGTTGAAGACCTTCGTACAATAAAGGTGACAGATTAGCGCGTGCGGCATAAATTGCAGCAGTATATCCTGCAGGACCAGAGCCGATTATTAAGCATCTTACTTTTTCAGTTTCTTTGTTATTTGCTTTCTCAATTTTGTCTCCGGGCTTGCTTTCCAAGGGTTTAAAAAGATCCATATATTGTAATTTTTATCAATTATTTCGTCAAAATCATTTATATATCAACAAATATACCACTAAAAGAATTAGTCATTCTTTATCTTTTTTGTCAGTTGTTTTGAAAATATGTCATTATTTAGATATGTCTATATGACGTTCACTGACATAATATCCTTACAGAGGTTTTCTAATTTATGAAAATAAGTCTATTTTTGCGATCGCTTCGAAAAAGAATGAAAATTATGACGGGGTGTGGCGCAGTTGGTCCCGAATTTACTGAAATCAAAGATTTCATTGTAAA
>CAYWBC010000010.1:0-59101 GCA_964456285.1 uncultured Bacteroidales bacterium | reverse complement strand
TGCTTAATTGGTAACAGCTCAGCACAGATGAAATATCGGGGTGTGGCGCAGTTGGTCCCGAATTTACTGAAATCAAAGATTTCATTGTAAATTCGAGGATCCTCGAAAAATTACGAAAATTGAAAATTTTCTATTTTTCGGGACTAGCGTATCGCGCTGTAGTTTGGTGCTTAATTGGTAACAGCTCAGCACAGATGAAATATCGGGGTGTGGCGCAGTTGGCTAGCGTACTTGCATGGGGTGCAAGTGGTCGTCCGTTCGAGTCGGATCACCCCGACAAAAAACAGAGTGAGAGTGAGAGTGAGAGCGAACACTCCACTCTGTTTTCTCACAACTCACACTCACACTGTTTTGATATTTTACACCTTCAGATAATTTCATGAATTACACCACTGAGCAAGAGCGAACACTCACACTATTCACAAGCCGTTCTTATCAGATAGAAAGTCATTTTGTACATATAGAAAGAAGTCCCGCTAACTTAGAAATCAATCCAGCAGACTTAGAAATCAATCCAGCAGACTTAGAATACAATCCAGCAGACTTAGAATACAATCCAGCAGACTTAGTTGAAGAAATTACAAGCATAGACAAGAATTCTCAGACTTAGACGGTAATCCAACAAACTTAGATGCTCATCTTGCACACTTAGAAACTGATCCGAACTACTTAGACGAACCTCCGAATCACTTAGAAACTGATTTTAAATACTTAGATGAACTACAGAGACACCTGGAAAATAACCTGAAAGAATGATTCTGTTCATCAGCAGAATAATAAAACCAACTCTAATTCAGTTAATACAAATGAATATCTGCAAAAACAAACTACTAAAAACCAATTGTTATGAAATACTTATTTATTATTTTTCTCACCGGGATTTCCCTCCAACTCATGTCGCAGGATTTCCGAAAGGCAAATTGGGGTGAATCGATGGACATGGTTAAATCTAAAGAAACGGCTGACATAATTAGCGATAAGTCTAAAGGAAATATGCTGTATTATGTTTCTATTCTTGGTGAAAAAAAGGTGGAAATTGCCTATAAATTCGTTAGCAATAAATTGGTTAGAGCCAAATACATTTTTCAGGAGGAATACAGCAATAAAAATGTTTACTATACTGATTACCTGAACTTCAAATCAATGCTAACAAAGAAGTATGGCGAACCGGCAAAATATGAGCAAAAATGGCGGGATGATACATATAAAGATGAAATTGACCGCATTGGCTATTCTTTAAGCACCGGTAAGCTTGTCATTTTTGAATCCTGGAATCTGCCAAAAACCGAAATTACTCATGCAATTTATGGAGAGAAAAACCAAATTTCACATGTAATAGAGTATGCCGGGCTTAACTTTATATACCTGGAAAAAGGCGCAGAGAAAAAATCTGCTATGGATGATCTGTAAAACATTATGAAATATGTTCATAATTGAACATTCTTAAAAGTAGAAGAGGTTTGTCTTTCACTATGAAAACAAACCCCTTCATACTCAATAAACCCAATATTTATCTATTTATATCCAACATTCTGTTCAATCGCTCCCTCCATCAGATCAAGTTCTGCCTGAGGAATCTGAAACAATCCCTTTGTTTCAGCAAATCTGTTTCCATCTACATCCAGACTAGTTACATTAGCAGTATGTGAATAATCATCTCCATCCGTGTCGTCAACATAAGTTAATATATTATTCAATTTGGAAAAGTCGCCGTTACAAGATCGAAGAATATCCCAATAACGAACGCCTTCGCAAGCAAGCTCCTGCCTACGCTCGGCAAATATATCATCAATGGTAATGCTACTATAATTATGATCTGTATTCCCAAAGGCTCTTTCACGCACCCGGTTGAAATAGGTAATAGCAGTACCGGAATTTCCGGATTTTAGGTTCAATTCTGCCCCCATTAACAAAACATCTGCATATCGAATTACCATATAGTCTTCAAATCCACTAGTCTGCCAATCAGGTTGTGGCTCAGTTTGACCATTAATAAATGCTACTTCATACTTTTTTGAAGAGTAACCAGTATACTGTGCCTGGGCTTGGGTAACATCGTTATAAGTCAGACCTTCATCATCCCATGAAAGTACTGTTGCTGTTTTCCTTGTATCGCCACCTTCAAACGAATTCCAGAAAGCAGGTAAAATAGTCATTGCTCCCCAACCCTGTCCATAGGGTTGAATGTTTGTATTTCGCGGACCTATCATTCTTTGCCAGAGATTAGCACCATATCCTGATACTGAAGTATATCTTACAGACCAGACAACTTCCTGGTTAATTTCACCTGCATAATCAAGTATGCTTGAATCACCTCCAAGTTCAGAATAACAGGGAACTCTCCATAAACTTGCAAATTGGTCTACCAAATCATGATTGCTATAGGTAATAAGATCTTCGATATAGTTCAAAGCATCGGTTTCAGAATATTTACCTGCTGTAGCCGCATTATAATATCCGCTATAAAATAAATACACCCTTGCAAACATAGCTTCTGCAGCCCATTTGTTTGCACGTCCCCAATTTGCTTCACTAATGTCTCCATAAGCTGCTTGTAAACCGTTTTCAACACAAAAGCTAAGATCATCCAACATAAATTCATACAAATCTTCAGCAGGCGACCGCGGAGGCAATTCATCCACCAGTATTCTGTCTACAATTGGAATTTCACCAAACATTCTGGCCAGAATAAAATGAAAATATGCTCTCAAGAATCTCGCTTCTGCCTGATACTGAATTCTTTTTGCTTCATGACCAGTCCAATCTATAAGTGCTTCATTCGTGAGGTAAATATTGGCCCTGGCAATACCTCCAAAATAGGTTTTCCAGGTATCCTGATTTGCGTTGGAGCCAGTTTGTTGCAGACCTCTGTCAATCAACTGAAATCCTCCACCATCAGTAGATCCTGCACCACCGGCACAGACATCTGTAGCCAGCTCTGAGTATATAAAAGGGCTCCACCAATCATCTCTGTAGAGCATATTGTAAACAGCAGTAAGAGCCTGCAATCCATCTTCAGGTGTTTTATAAAAACTCTCAATAACGGTTGATGTAGTCGGATATCTATCAAGGAAATCTTCACTACAGCTCAATACCATTAAGGATATCATAAATATTAAAATATTCTTTTTCATGATTCAGAATTTTAAAATGTAATGTTTAATCCAACAATAAATGTTCGGGGTACCGGGTAAAAGCCCAAATCAATCCCCGAAGCATAAGCATCTGTTAACTTCCCATTACTATCGTAAAAAGCACCGTATCCAACTTCAGGATCAAGTCCGGTGTACTTTGTAATTGTTAATAGATTAGTAGCAGCGAAATAGATTCTTAACTGTTCAAAGGGGGCATTTTTTATTAAGGATGAAAAGTCGTATCCTATGTTCACAGATTTAATACGCAGATAACCAGCATCCTGTACTCTCATATCGCTAATTTCCCTAAAGTTTTCGTTGTATACGGTAACCCTTGGCACACTGGTTGAAGTTCCCTCTCCTTCGTCAACAATTCCATTATTGTTGTTATCTTCCCATTGCCAGCGATCTAAAATTTCAGTAGTATAATTTGGATAGGCGCGTTCAAGAGACCTGTAGGCCTGTACTACCTGATTTCCAGCCTGACCTTCAATGTTCATTGAGAAATCAAATCCTTTATATGATGCATCTAATGTGAATCCATAAATGAAATCGGGATTTGGATCTCCAATCATTGTTTTATCATCATCATTTATTTGTCCGTCGCCGTTCAAATCAATCCTTTTAACATCGCCTGGTGAAGCATCAGGTTGAATAGGATCTCCTTCATCATTAACATATGAATCAACTTCTGCCTGTGACTGGAATAAGCCATCGGTATTATATCCCCAAAAATATCCTAAAGGATAACCATCTTCCACTCGATAAAACTCAGCACTACCATTATACAAACGACTGGCTGCACCATGAATAATTCCACCTGGCACTTCCGTTACTTTATTTTTATTGTATGAGAAGATAGCTCTTACTCCAAGGTAGAGATCTCCAATCAACTTATTATATCCAATATCAAATTCTACTCCTGAATTGATTACATTCCCTCCGTTAACAAATGGATCCCTACTCTCATTGATTCCTGCAATGCCGGAAATTCCGGCAACAGGAACTGGTAATATCCAATCTTTCGCTGTTTTTCTATACCAATCGAAAGAAAAACTAAAGTCTCTTATAAATTTGGAGTCAAATCCAACATTGATCTGCTCTGAAGCCTCCCATTTCAAGTCAGGATTCGGAAATATATCAGGTGATACTCCAACATAAGGTTTATCGTAATAATAATACCTGCTTGTAGACCCAACTGTAGCAAGAAAAGCATACTTGTCAGAAGGTTCCTTTCCGTTTTGCCCCCAGCTTGCTCTTAGTTTAAAAAAGTTTAGCCAGCTTGAAGATTCTAAAAAGCTTTCCTCGGAGACAACCCAACCCACCGAAACCGCCGGAAAATAACCATATCGGTTGTTCTGACCAAACCTCGATGAGCCATCTCTACGTAAGGATACTGTGGCAAGATACTTTTCTTTGTAGTTATAGCTCAAACGTCCGAAGAATGATAAGCGTGCATCATCTTTTCCGAAATCACCTATTACAGAATCTCTGACTATGTCTGTTACATTTGTTAAAACAGGTGCATCATTCGATAAATATCCTTCTTTTCTCCCTTCCAGTTTGAAATACCAATTGTCCTGAACATTAGTTCCAATCATGGCCAAAACATTATGGTTACCAAAGGTTTTTGTATAGGATAGTACATTGTCCCAGTTATACCCGACGTAACGCTCCATTTTTTGCTTGTAAGTAGGATTTACCTGATAATCGTATGGAGTTAATGTGAAACTATCAGTGGCATTTGACTGAATAAAAACATTTAACTTTGCACCAATATCAGAACGGAATTTTAATCCCTTAATTATCTCCACTTCTCCATAAACATTCCCGATAATATCATCATATTTGTTCTTATCATTGTATTTGTAATGCATAGAGGCTATCGGATTCCCTTGCTCATCTGATGGAACTACAGCACCAGGTACATTGGGGTTATTCTCTGATCGTGCAAATCCATCATACATATTTGGATCATAAACATCCAATAAAGGTGAAGCTTCCAGCAAACTCCTGATAAAGTTATTGTATTGATTACCGGTACCCAATGATCTGGTATTTCTATGGCTGTAGATAATATTTTCTCCAACGGTTAAGCGATCGCCTATTTTGTGCTCTGAATTGACCCTAACACCAAAACGTTCAAAATTTGATTTGCCCTCGTAATCAAATATACCTTCTTCATTGGAATATGAAAACCCGAGAGAAAAGATAGACTTATCGCTACCCCCGGAAAATCCTAAATAATGATTAACAACCGGTGCATTTTTGTTGTATGCCTCTTCCTGCCAATCAGTTCCCTCACCCAGACCATCAATATCTTCCTCAGAAAAAGGAAGTGATCGATTCGGGTATGTGTTATAAGAAGCTTCATTCATTATAGTCGCATATTCCTTTGCATTTAACATAGGTACTTTTTTTGTTACATTCGATATACCATATGAAAAATCATATGTCAACTTAGCTTTTCCTTCTTTTCCCTTTTTTGTGGTAATCAGAATAACTCCGCTACCTCCCCTCGATCCGTAAATTGCTGCAGAAGCGGCATCTTTTAAAATATCTACTGATTCAATGTCAGAAGGATTCAGATATTTTAAATCACCCGGCACTCCATCAATAAGTATCAGAGGTTTATTGTCATTTGGAGAAGAGAGACCTCTTATGGTAATGTTAAAATCCGAACCAGGTTGCCCTGACTGCTTAACAATTACCATTCCGGGAGTCATACCCTGAAGTGAAGATTCAAGCCTCATACTATGATTTTTTTCAAAATCTTCACTCTTTACTTGTGTTGTGGCTCCGGTAACAAGTTTTTTCTTCTGTACGCCATATCCAATAACTACAACTTCATCCAGATCCATAATATCTTGAGATAAACTTATATTGATCTCTGTTTGATCACCAACCGGGATCTCCTCATCAAGATACCCGATAGAGCTGAATAGCAGAATATCTGAAGGAGCAACATCCAGACTGAATACACCATCCACATCAGTGATTGTACCCGTTGTTGTTCCTTTAATAACGATTGAAACACCCGGTAGTGGAGAGTTATTTATAACATCTGTCACTATTCCACTTACTGTTTTTGTTTCATCCTGCAGAGTATTTCTGGCATTTACATTTTGCAGCAATAAAACCGCACTCAGAAATACCAATAATTTCCAGCCCGGTTTTTTGACTTTTTTTTGAATAATGATTGTCTTTGTCATGATAAATTTGGGTTATAATTAATAAAAATCTAGTTTAGGAAAATTCTAGTACATTAACAATATTGTTGCAAGAAAGAATTTCAAAAGTAAATTAAGATATCTCTGGGAAGGTGGTAAAATGTTTTATACTATTGACGAGAATGTAAAGTCAGATGATTTCTATTCAGGAAGGCACGAGACTATATAAATTAAAAATTAACAAAGTTTTATTTCAAGAGGATGTCATTTTTTCAATAGAACACTAAAATTCTTTCTACTTTTATAACTGAATTCACCAATCATGTTTATAAAAGTAGCTCTTATATTGTCTGTTCTGCTGCAATTTGCAGCTGCTTTGACTGCAATTAGTCTTCTAAAGCGAACACGTTATAATATTTCCTGGATATTAATCAGCATTGGATTTTTACTTATGGCAGTAAGAAGATGGTATGAACTTACATACATATATAATGCGGAAGAACTTATTCGGAAAAACCTTGTTGGAAGCTGGATAGCAGTGATTACTTCCCTTCTGATGTTTGCAGGAGTAATATTTATCAGGAAAATATTTAATATTCAGGATCGTATTGAGAAACTTCGCAAGCAAAATGAATCCAAAGTGCTTTCAGCCATAATAAACACTGAAGAAAAGTCAAGACAAGAGTTCTCAAAAGAATTGCATGATGGTCTGGGACCTTTATTGTCGTCAGTAAAAATGTCTATCAGTGCAATTGATAAAACAAAAGTAAATCAAGAAAACAAAGAAATTATAGAACACACTGAACAGAATGTCGATGAAGCTATAATTGCAATAAAGGAAATATCAAACAATTTAAGTCCGCATATATTAAAAAACTTTGGCTTAATGAAGGCTATTGAAACTTTTATTTCAAGAATTAATGCAGGCGAAGAGAAAGATATCCTCCTGGAATCAAATCTCAAAGAAAAAAGATTCAATTACAATACAGAAATTATACTTTACAGGATTGTATGCGAACTCATAACAAATACAATAAAACATGCTAATGCCAGTAAAATCAATATCGATTTATTTCTAAAAAAGAATGAAATTGAGCTGAATTACTTTGATAACGGGATTGGTTTTGATCATGAAGAAGCTCAAATTCAAAGCACTGGTATGGGACTTTCGAATATTCATTCAAGAATAAAATCTCTTAATGGAAATATTGAAATCTATAGTTTGCCTGATGAAGGATTTAATCTCAAAATTACCCTGCCATCATGAAAACAAAACTCTCTATAATTCTCGTTGATGACCATAAACTGTTTCGGGAAGGATTAAAGATCCTTCTCTCAAAAGTATCTTTTGTAATTAAAATATCTGAAGCTTCTAATGGGCAGGAATTTATTGATCAATTATCTCATGAAAAGCCAGATATTGCTTTGCTGGATATTGAAATGCCAGTAATGAATGGCATAAAAGCCACCCAGCTTGCTCTGGAAATAATGCCGGAACTTAAAATAATCGGACTTTCAATGTATGCTGATCAGAGTTACTACACTCACATGATTGAAGCCGGGGCCAAAGGTTTTCTGATGAAGAATTCAAGTTTTGATGATGTAAAAAGAGCTATCTCGGAAGTTGCTGATGGTCGTAGTTTCTTTTCGGGAGAAATTATGGATGATCTGATTCAAAATATCAATCGGAAAAAAATCATAAAAAAAGCAACAGATCTAACCGACAGGGAAATTGAAATATTATTTCTTATCTGTAAAGGATTATCAAACCAGGAAATTGCCGATAAACTTTACCTGAGCAAAAGAACTGTTGATAAGCATCGGGAAAATCTATTGTTAAAAACGAATTCTAAAAACACTGCAAGTCTTGTTATTTATGCCATCAAGAATGAAATCATCGAAATCTGATGTCGTTTTAAAATTCTCAAAAAGCCCTGATTTTATACGTCTAAATACGTAATCCTGGTATTAATCACCTAATTGTATTTTACGTTTTTCTGCTGTGAAAATTCTCATCTGCCGTCCTTAATTTTGTATGAAAAGGAGGACAAATTATGAAAACAACTGCAAAATGGATTAGTGATAACAACTATATCCTCAATAACAGCAAACATTTAAATCTTGCTATCTCAGATCCTGTCAAACGTCAGGACAATTATGAGATAAACTGCCTCGATCTTGTTTTGATGGGATTTGCAGGATGCATAACAGCTGAATTTAAAAAACAGATTATTAAACATTCTATTTTACTCAGAAGTATAGAAACCGATGTGGAAATTGAAACTTTCCAGGGATCACATCCCTGTTTCGGAGTACATGTAATTTGCAGGATTATTTCAAATGCAAAAAACGATATACTAAAAGAATGTCTTGATAATGCTATTGATTCCAGTTTTCTTGGCATACTGTTCAGAGATGCAGGTATTCCCATTGACAGTGATATAATTGTCAAAACTCCTGCTCAATATGCTGAGTCCTATTCTGGATGATCTTTCACTACATTCAACAAAAGGCTAATCAAATATTAAACAATTTGTCATACCTCAAAAATTTCTTGAGGTAACAGAAATTTTATTGTCAAATCTATACATATCATGAAAAATAAAATAAATAAGTTTATCTCTTGTATCCTTACGGTTTTTCTTACTTTTATTATTGCTATTGGCTGTAAGTCAACAAATAAAGAAGTAGTAACCGGAAATTTTGAATCCAATCTTAAAGGCAATATTAGTATTTCGGGAGCTTTTGCCCTTTACCCGCTCACGGTAAAATGGGCCGAAGAGTACAACAAAATTCATCCACAAGTACAAATAGATATTAGCGCCGGAGGTGCAGGCAAAGGAATGGCCGATGTACTGTCAGGGATGGTTGATCTGGCTATGTTTTCAAGAGAAGTAAGCATTCAGGAAGAAGAAAAAGGTGCCTGGAAAATAGCTGTCGCAAAAGATGCTGTTTTCCCAACCATTAATGCAGGTAATCCAGCCATTGATGATATTCAGAAAACAGGACTTACAAAAGACCAGTTCAATCAATTGTTTACAGGCGAAAATCAAAAATTCTGGAATGAGTTTACAGGGTATTCTAATCCTGAAAAAATAAATGTTTATACAAGATCTGATGCATGCGGTGCAGCTGCCATGTGGGCCAAATTTTTTAATCAGGAACAGGAAGATCTTAAAGGAACAGGGGTATTTGGTGACCCTGGCATGGCTGATGCAGTTAAGAATGATATAAACGGAGTTGGATACAATAACCTGATCTATATCTATAATATTAAAACTGGAAAAATTGTTGAAGGACTTAATATTATTCCTATTGATCTGAATGAAAATGGCACAATTGACCCGGAAGAAAATGTATACGAAACAATGAGCAGTGCAATGACAGCTATCCGGAAAAAAGTATACCCTTCTCCTCCATCAAGGAATCTTTACCTGATATCTAAAGGCGAACCTGCCAATCCGGCAGTTATAAGCTTTTTGCAATACATTCTAACTGAAGGTCAAAATATAATAACTGAAGCAGGTTATGTTCAATTAGAAGAAAGCTGTTTAAAGCAAGCAACAGCAAAACTAAATATTAAATAAAGTATCTGGTATTGACTATGGTGTTTGATCATATTCATTCAATCCTATTCAATCCTATTCAATCAGAGAATGAAACTCCGGGCAATAAATCGCAATATCCTTAACAGTTACAACACCATTATTATGCTTGTAACAGTGAGTTTTGTAATTCTCACACCGGTTATTATGTGTATTTGCCTGGGAGTTAAATCATCTCAATTGTTGGAGCATCTTACACTTTATAAAATATTTTTTACCTCAGCATGGGAACCCAGCAAAGGAAATTTTGGATTTTTACCGTTTATAATAAGCTCAATACTAATTACTATAATAGCAGTACTATTAGCCGGTCCGATATGCATATTTACAGCCCTATATCTTACACAATATGCCAGGGATAGAATGGTCAGAATAATGCAGCCTGTAATTGATATACTTGCAGGCATTCCTTCGGTAGTGTATGGAGTTTGGGGTATTCTTATCATAGTTCCGATGATTTCAAACTACATTGCTCCGGCATTTGGTATGCAAACGACCGGGTATACTCTAATCACAGGAAGCATTGTTCTGGCCGTTATGATTATCCCTTTCATCCTTAATATTCTTATTGAGATCATAAGAACTGTGCCATCAGAACTTACAGAAGCTGCTTTATCTCTGGGAGCTACCAAATGGGAAGTAATTAAACATGTCATTGTTCGTAAAGCTAAACCAGGTATTGTATCTGCCTTTGGATTGGGAATATCAAGGGCATTCGGAGAAACAATTGCTGTATTAATGGTAGCTGGCAATGTGGCTAAAATACCCAATGGATTATTCGATCCTGTTTACCCCTTACCCGCATTGATAGCCAATAATTATGGTGAGATGATGTCTATCCCTTTGTACGATTCAGCTTTAATGATGGCCGCCTTGATATTATTTATTTCCATCATGTTGTTTAATCTGCTCTCAAGAATAACCATTTACCGTCTAGAAAAAAATTTGTAATCTGAAATACTAATATGGTAAATAGCAAATACAGAAAGAAAGAAGAAGCATTCTTCATACAAGTTATGAGGATTGCATGCGGTACAATTATAATTGCAATGGGGCTTATTCTGATAACTATAATGAGAAAAGGAATACCTGCTTTGAATTGGCAGATCCTTACCAGTGTTCCTAAAGGGGGATTTTATTTTGGAGGTGAAGGGGGTATACTAAATGCAATAATTGGTTCATTGTACCTGGCTTTGGGAGCTACCTTGCTTGCATTTATCCTCAGTACACCAACGGCTCTTTTCCTTAATGTACATTTAAGAAAATACCCTAAACTTCAAAATGCGATTCGACTTTTTATTGATGTTTTATGGGGTGTCCCTTCAGTTGTATATGGAGCATTTGCATTTTCAATCATGATCTATTTCGGACTAAGGGCATCTCTTTTAGCCGGAATTCTAACGGTTGCTGTTTTCATTTCTCCAATCATGATAAGAAGTATGGATGAAACATTAAAAACAGTTCCCTTAAGTTTGTATGAAGCTGCGATGTCTCTTGGCTCCACAAAATTTGAAATATCATACAAAGTCTTTTTCAAAAAGTGCATTCCAGGCATTGCTACAGCAATACTACTTTCATTTGGAAGAGCTATTGGCGACGCTGCATCTGTATTATTTACAACCGGATTTACCGATAATATCCCAAAATCTCTCACTCAACCTGCTGCAACTCTTCCATTGTCTATTTTCTTTCAACTCACTTCCCCTATACAGGAAGTAAAGGATAGAGCTTATGCTGCAGCAGTTGTTCTAACCCTGATCATTCTTATTATTAGTATAACTGGCAGAACACTTAGTCAAAAATGTATGAAAAATGATATTAAATAATATAAGTCATGACAAAAGACAAAATTTTAATAGAGAACTTTCAACTTAGTATTGGGAAAAACCACATACTAAAGAATATTAATTGCACTATACCGGAAAAGAAGATTACTGTTATTCTTGGCTCATCAGGATGTGGTAAGACTACCCTGCTTAAAAGTATGAACCGTTTAACAGACCTTAATAGTGAAGTCAAAACCGATGGTAAAATTGAACTTAATGGCAAAAATATCTACAATGGTATTCCTGATATCAATGATCTAAGGAGAAAAATGGGATTGCTATCACAGCATCCTGCTCCACTACCCATGAATATTTTTAATAATGTTGCTTATGGACTAAAAATCAGTGGTCGGCGTAAAAAAAGATACCTCAAACTACGGGTAGAGCATTATCTAAAACAGGCAAATCTGTGGGAGGAAGTAAAGGATCGTTTGACCAGTCCGGCCAACAGCTTATCAATCGGACAACAGCAGAGATTATGTCTTGCCCGGGGACTAGCAGTAGATCCGGAATTAATACTTGCCGACGAACCCACCTCTGCCCTGGATCCCATTTCCAGTCAGGCTATTGAGAATAGATTTTTAGAACTCAAGGATCATTATACAATTATAGTAGTAACACATGCACTCCGACAGGCCCGTCGAATTGCAGACTATATAATATTTATGTACCTGGGAGAAATCATCGAGCAATGTGAAGCATCTGAATTTTTCAATAATCCAAAAAACGAAATTACAAAGGCCTATTTAAGAGGTAGTTTCAATTAAAATTATTATCCTATTAAAATATTAAGACAATGAACAAATTATTTTTTTTTACAGCAATACTATTCTCAATATCCTTTAGGTTAACAAATGCCCAGTTACAGCTAGATGCAGAAGTGAGGCCAAGGGCCGAAATGAGAAATGGCTACAAACAGCTATCTGATACACTTAGCCTTCCTGCTTTTTTTGTCAGTCAAAGAAGCAGGCTGGCCCTTGGCTTTTACCAGGAAAAATACACTTTATATTTTACCATTCAGGATGTTAGAGTATGGGGAGATGAACTGGATTACAGTTCAACCGGCATAAAAGGTGATAAGGCAAGTGTCGATCTGAAAGAAGCATGGTTCAATTATCATTTTTCAGATCAGTTTTCAATGAAAATCGGCCGACAAGAATTGAAATATGCAGATCAGCGACTATTGGGTGGCCGAAACTGGAATCAGCATGGTATGTCGTATGATGCCATATTATTTAAGTTCAATGGTATTTTTATATGCGATGCTGGCTTTTCATACAATAACAATAGTGAGCTTGTCTATCAGGAGGTATTCTCATTGGATAAGATGAAGACTTTGAATTTTGTATTCCTGAAAAAACAGTGGAATGATAAAATATCAAGTAGCCTGATATATGTCTTGTCAGGTTTTCAAATGCCTGAAAAAGCCGAAAAAATCTATTTTAAAAGTACTCCTGGTCTTCTAATAAATTATGATCCATCAAATTTCAAATTTAGCGGTAGCGGGTATTATCAATTTGGTTGTAATAGCAATGGCGCTAATGTTTCTGCCTACTTCTGGAATCTGCGATCAGAAATTTCTTTCTCTCATTCATCACTTGCTGCAGGGCTTGATTTTATATCAGGACAAAACTTTGCCAGTACAGATTCATCGTATTTGGAAAAAGATCACATGTTCGATATTCTTTATGGCGCCAGACATCGGTATTATGGCGACATGGATTACTTTTCAAACCTGCAAAAAGGAACTGCAGGTGGCGGCTTAGTTGATATCTATTTTGACTATATGTTTAATCTCCAAAACAAATTCAATTTCCAGACGACCTATCATTATTTTATGCTACAAAATAACGTTCCTGATCCTGAACTGGGTTCATCATTAAAAAAATCATTGGCGAACGAGTTTGACTTTTCATTTTCATACAATCCTGTTAAAGATATTAAGATTGAATTAGGATATGCATGCATCATCTCAACAGAATCACTGAATAAAATTCAAAACATATCAGTAAGTTCACCAAAAGATGCACATTGGGTATGGCTCATGTGCACAATTTCACCAACTATGGTTTTCGATGAGAAAAAGAAGTAAAATCAAATCCTATGATCTTGATAAATTCAATCGGATAAGAACTCTCCTGTTAACCAGCAGAATAGACAGAAGGATAACAAATAGAATATCTATCCTTATCCATAGTGGCCAGGAAAGAAGATAACTACCTGTTATTCTGTCGTTGAAAGGAAAAAGCAAGCGTACTCCCCCTGAAATAATATCGAGAAGTATATGTGAAACTGCCGACAACCAGAAAATAAAAGAGAACAACAGGAATTTGCGTTTCATTATTAAGCGGGTACTAAGCAAAACAAGAGGCAAAAGAATTAATAAAAACCAGATTGTATGAGTCCAGCTATTCAGGCGGCCTATTCTCGAGAAATGCGGCCAAAGCAAATCCGGCAGAAAACCTGCAATACCAATAAGTAAAAGTTGCCAATTGCTTATCAATTTTTGTTTGCCTCTCAAAACTCTTACTATATCAATAGTGACAACTGTTATAACCGGCAAACAAACATGAGTTCCGATATACATGATAATCTACAGTTTATTGTGCCTCATATGCCCCAATATCCGGAGGTAAAGTTCGTTGCTCATTGTCTTTGTCAAGTTCCGATGAAACCAGATCTGGATAATATTCACCCTGATCAATGATATTAGTCGTAGTGATTTCATTTATCAGCAAACCTAAATTAAATGCATCAGGATCAATAAAAAGTTCATAGATTTCACTGATATTATCCCGTCCGATTATGTAATTGCTATTTTCAATTACATTGTTTCCTTCTACACTTACTGATCTTGAAACAATATTATTCGCAACTACACAATTTGCACTTGGTGTTCCATTTTTATGGTCAGTAATCATTATCCAGGGGTTGATGTCATTCTCAGGTTCCTGGTCAATGACAGTGTTATTTATAATATAGCTGTTCAGCATTCCATAGAATGAAATTCCGTGATAATGATCGGTGATAATAACATTATTTTCTACTACCCAGTTGTCAAACATGCCATCAAAGCAACCAATTCCCTGAGGATTTCCCTTCAATGGATTTGAAAAATCTGTAGTACCAATCAAAGTATTTCCACGAATAATTACATTTTTTAATACCCCGGTTCCTGATGAGTTATCTTCTCCCCTGCTGTAACTTTGTATTAAATCATCATGGTTTTCATCCACATCAAAACAATCTGAAATAGTATTGTAAGCAAAAAAGACATTATTACTAATAAGCCGACAGCCATCAGCACTGAAATTCTTTATTGTATTGTTTACCGCAGAGGTATTATCGGAAGCATATTCAATAGCAATACCATGTCTTATATTTTCTATTTTGCAATTCACAATTTCAACCTGTTCTACGCTGCGCAGGCTAATGCCAGATGCGCTTTTTTCCACCCAGTCTCCGGCAGTCCATTGAGAAACATTTTCGGCAGTTTTCACTGTTAAGCCATTGAGTTTTATATTTTGGCCCTTTCCCCAAAAATCGCTTGATCCTAAATAAATACAGGCGCTTGTATTGTAATTTATTTCTTCGGCCTCCCAGTAATTCTCTTCTCCTTCAAAACTTTCTTTCAGAATAGTTAAGCCCTTTAAATAAATTTTCTCAAATGCACCATTTAATTTAAAATGAGAAAAAACCGGTGTTTGACCACTTCCTGCTTCAATTGTTAACCAATCGGTAAATATAAACCTGCTAAGTGTTATGTAGCCATGGTAACCACTAAGTAAAACTATTTTATCTCCTCCTTTGACAGGAGCTCCTTCGTTAATAAGTTCGAGTTCTGATTCTGGTTCATAGGCTTCGGAACGCCCATAATATTGAACCAGACCACTGTCAAGAACTTCCTGCAATGTCCGCCATGGATTTTCTGCGCTTCCATCACCAGCAGGTGAACCATTCAAAGGATCTATATAGAATGTATCACCGGTAACTTTAGGCTCTTCAAACTGGTAATCTTTGAAATCGGGAAAATTATCAGGTTCAACATCATCTTTGTTACAGGATGTTAATACAATAAAAATAACAAAAGAGATAATCTGGAATTTTCTGAGGATTGCGGTCATAATAGTTTGTTTTGATTTAAGTCTTGTAAGCTTTATATACGAAAATCCATATTATAATGGTACAAAAACGGCTATTTGATATGCATAGTATTAATCGCATAACTTAATTCAATACAATGGAGTATATTTCTATCCCTTAAAAAATCTTTAAGAGTTCAGCTTTTAATCAAATTAAGTTTTAATGCAATTTTCAAAGTATATTTGAATCTACTTAAAAACTATTACTGATGGACCCTCACCACGATAAGCGAATAGTTCTGACTCTCGATGCAGGAGGCACAAACTTTGTATTCAGTGCAATACAGGCAAATAAAGAAATAACAGAACCTATCAGACTTTCATCTGAAACCAAAAACCTTGAAAAATGCATTGGAACCATTGAAGAAGGGTTTAAGGCAGTTATGGGTAGAATAAAAGAAAAACCTGTGGCTATAAGTTTTGCATTTCCTGGACCCGGAGATTACACTACAGGTGTTATCGGCGACCTTCACAACCTGCCTGCTTTCAGAGGAGGTGTACCATTGGGCCCAATTCTAAAAAACAAATTCAGTTTGCCTGTATTTATTAATAACGACGGAGATCTTTATGCTTACGGTGAAGCACTTTCCGGATTCCTTCCCTACGTCAATCAGTTATTAAAGAATAAGGGCATTGCGAGGCAATATCATAACCTTATGGGATTCACTCTCGGAACCGGTTTTGGAGGAGGAATTGTGATAAATGAAAAACTAATAAGAGGAGACAATTCTGCTGCTGGCGAGGTCTGGTTGTTCAGAAACAGGGTAAATCCATCAGCCAATGCCGAAGAAGGCATCAGTATCAGAGCCATAAAAAGAGTTTATGCTGAACAGAGTGGAATAGACCTGAACAAGGTACCTGAACCTAAAGATATTTTTGAAATTGCGATCGGCAAACAAAGTGGAAATGCGGAAGCTGCCAAAGAAGCATTTCGTCAGTTGGGGACAGCTTTAGGAGATGTTCTGGGGAATCTGATAACAGCAATTGATGGCGCAGTGGTAATTGGAGGAGGTCTTTCAGGAGCCATGTCTCTCATTCTGCCTGCAATGCTAACTGAAATAGAATCGAATTATACCAATTACAGTGGACAAACTTATCCACGCCTGGTACAAAAAGTTTACAATTTAAATGATCAGAAAACGCAGGCAAAATTCCTGGACTGGAAAGAAATAGATATCAAAGTACCGGAAACGAATGAAATTATTAAATACTCACAGGAATCAAGGATTCCTGTAGGAATTTCCCAAATAGGAACATCAAGGGCTATTTCACTGGGAGCTTATGCTTTTGCTCTGAATTCGCTTATTTAATTACAGTGGTTTATATTATGTTTATAAGAAGCTGAGTTGACTGGTATCTTCTAAATATATTTCTGTATTTTTAGGATTGCGAAAACCAAGCTGTTTCATCTGTTATGGAAAGAAAAATACTCTATCTTTTTGCCCTGCTTATCCCTCTCAATCTATATTCCATTCAAAATAAATTCAGTTACATCACTCCTGAACAGGGTCTTTCACAGGGTAATATTACTTGTATCTACCAGGATAGCAGGGGCTTTATGTGGTTTGGGACATTTAGCGGACTAAATCGATATGACGGATACAAGACAAAAGTCTTTAACCATGAAACAGATGATTCTCTGTCTATTTCGCATGAGCATATTTCCCAAATAGCCGAAGATATTGAAGGGAGATTATGGATCGGCACAGTTGGCGGCGGAGTGAGTATATATTATCCCGATCGCGGCAATTTTCAAAGGATCCAGAAGGTTGAGGTTGAGGGCAGTTTAATTCCACTTAGAACCATCCGATCTGTTACCATCGGCCCTGATAACAATATCTATGTAGTTGAAGAAACTACAGGCCTTTTTGTCTTCGATTCAGATCTAAATCTTGTAAAATCCTATTTACCAGATCCTGAGAAACTAAATTCCCTGCCCAACTCTCCTATTCATGGAGTATTATTTGATACAACCGGAAATTGCTGGGTGGGTGCAGGCAATGGAACCCTTTATAAATTGAACAGGGAATCTGATGACTTCAATTCTATAGTGTTTGAGCATAGAATAGCTGCCGATGATGATGGCATCAGATCAATGTATTGCGACAAGGATGGAAGATTTTGGATTGGAACCACCAGCCAGGGAGCCTACATGTTCGATCCGATATCTGGTAAATACATCAACTTCAGGAAAGAAGATCCCCTTCTGCATCTTACAGGAAACTCAGTTATGGCATTTTGTGACGACTGGAATGGAAACATTCTTATTGGGATTGATGGCGGAGGAATAAACATATTGAACAGGAGCAACGGAGCAATGGAATACATTACTTACGATGCCGGAAATCCTGAATCACTAAACACAAATGCGGTATACGCATTGTATATTGATAAAACAGAGACTCTCTGGGTAGGTACATATGCCGGAGGAATAAACTACCAGGGACGCTATCGATATAAATTTAAAAATTACAAACCAAATCCAGCAGATTCAAACAGTCTGAGTTATAAAAATGTTACTGCAATTCTTGAAGATCGTGATGGGGATATCTGGCTTGGTACTGACGGTGGCGGACTAAACAATTTTGGTACTCACAGAAATATGTTTAAAAGGTATCGGGCCAATCCTGAAAATCCCAATTGGCTGCAAACAGATGTTATTATTCATATGATGCAGGATACAGATGGAGATATATTTATTGGCAGCTATAATAAAGGACTAACAATATTCAATCCTGAACTTGAAACATTTAAACAATATCTGCCTAATGATTCCATAAATACCAGCATAGCCGGTTCGCATCCATGGTATATTTTTCAAGATAGCTATGGAGTAATTTGGGTAGGTTTGCTGGCTGTTGGACTGGATAAGTTTGATAAATCTACTGAAACTTTCAGCCATTACACTTCAAATATTAATGATCCTAAAACACTTAATAGTCCAAATATCAAAATAATATATGAGGATTCCCGGCATAACTTGTGGATTGGAACTGAGGGTGGCGGGTTGCATTTGTATAATAGAGATGAGGATAATTTCACGCGATACTTTTATGATCCTAATATAAAAGGAAGCATCAGCAATGATGATATACGGGAAATATATGAAGATAGTAAAAACAGATTGTGGATTGGCACAGGCAATGGAATTAACCTGATGCATCAGGACAGCATAATTCGTTTTACAGTCTATACAGACAAGGATGGGCTACCAAATAATGTGATTAATGGAATATTGGAAGATGAGGAAGGCAACCTATGGATCAGTACCAACCGGGGCATAACAAAATTCAATCCGGATGAAATGACTTTTAAAAATTACAACAAAACAGATGGTTTACAAGGCAATGAATACAATTATACAGCATCCCTGAAATCAAGCACTGGAGATTTTTATTTTGGAGGTAAGGAGGGATTTAATGTTTTCCGACCTGAAGATATCATGGAAAATCCAAACATTCCAAATGTTGTGCTTACTGACTTTCAGATATTCAATCAATCAGTAGACAAAGTAAAAGTCAGAAAAAGAGGGAAAAAAGTATATCAAAATATATCTGAAATACATGAGCTGAAAATATCTCACAAACAAAATGTTATTGCATTTGAATTTGCAGCTTTGGATTTTGGTAATCCTGCGAAAAATCAATACAAATATATGTTGGAGGGTTTTGATAAAGACTGGACTGAAATATCTGCCGATAAACGTTATGCCTCCTACACAAATTTAAATGGCGGTAAATATGTTTTCAGGGTTATTGCATCAAACAGTGACGGCTTATGGAATGAAGAAGGATTATCTATCAACTTAAAAGTAACACCGCCATTCTGGAAGAGAAAATCTTTTATCATCTTGAGTCTTCTTGTTCTGGCATATCTTATCGTCAGGTTTGTTCAGGAGAGGCAACAAAAAGTAATTCGCGATAAAAAAATACTTGAAGAAAAAATTAAATCCAGTATGGAGGAGGTAGAAAAGCAGAAGAATGAGGCACTATCAAAAACCAAAGCACTGGAAGACAGAATTGAAAGTGAGAAGGAGCAAAATTGGTACAATGTGGGTATGGCGAAAATGAGTGATGTGATGAGCAAGAACAAAGATGATTTGCAAAAATTTTCTCAAAGTATAATCACAGAACTTGTTGAATATGTTTTGGTTGAGCAGGGAGTATTGTATATCCTTAATGACGAGGATGAAAATGATGCCTACCTGGAACTTAAGGCTGCTTTTGCTCCCGATGATGATCGACTAACTGGCAAAAGAATTGAATTACAGGAAAGCCAGATCGGTGCTTGCTATACTGAAAGGAAGGTGATAAGAGTGAGTGATCTGCCAGATGGATATGCCAATCTAACTTCCGGATTGGGTGAAACACCATTGAAGCATCTTGTGATAATTCCAATTCAATTGAATGAAATTGTAATAGGCGTGATTGAACTTCTTTCATTTGAAGAAGTCCCCGATTACAAGATTGAATTTATTGAAAAAGCCGGCGAAACAATGACTGCAATATTAACTTCTCTAAAGGCCAATGAGCAAACAAAAAAATTATTGGATAAACAAAAAGCCCAGGGAGAAGAAATGGCTTCGCATGAAGAAGAATTGAGACAAAATCTGGAAGAAATGCAAGCAACACAAGAAGAGGCTGCAAGAAGAGCAGAAGAGTTATCCGTTTTCTCTAACGAGTTCGAAGAAAAAGAAAAAGAATACCTTGCCCAAATAGAAGAACTTGAGAAAGAGAACAAGAAGTTAAAAAGTAAATAAATTATAAATTTTCATTTTATAAATTGAGAAGACATCATAATTTAATTGAGCATATTAACCTGCAATCTTAAGTAATGAGTCTTTGAAGAATAATTTGGCCAACCATGAGCAACTAAAGAAAATTAATAATCCATATTCATACAATTTTTCAACAAATAATTTCTCTTCATCCCTCTTTCATGATAATAGATTGCAAATTACTCAATAGAAGTCATATGATTTAAATCATATGCTCACTTTATAAATTTCATTTATTTTTAGTAAATTATGGAAGAATTTAAATTATGAAAAGAGTAAGAATCACGTTCTGCTGTTTGCTTATTCTACTTCCTGTATTTCTATCGGCCATTGACAACAGGTTTGAATATCTTACAGCTGAAGATGGATTATCGCAGGGAAATATTGAATGTATTTTCCAGGATAGCCGTGGTTTCATTTGGATAGGCACATTCAATGGGCTTAACCGTTACGATGGCTATGAGATAAAAATATTCAATCATGATGCAGAGGATTCACTCTCCCTTTCACATGAACATATTATTCAGATGTGTGAAGATGCGGAAGGAAAGTTGTGGATTGCAACCTATGGTGCAGGAGTAAGCATATACGATCCGGAAACCAGCACATTTAGAAGGCTCACATATTTGAAGAATGGTAACGATACCATTTGGTTTCGTCAAATGTCATCAATTACGGCAGGGCCTCAGGGGAATATCTGGTTTGCTGATGAAAATGAAGGCATTTTTGTTTACGACAAAAACTATAATTTTATTAATTCTTATAGCCATGATCCTAAGGATCCGAACTCACTTCCTGATTCCTATTATTTTGGACTTATCTTTGATAAAAAAGGAAATGGATGGTTTGGTGTTGGGAACAATATGTTATGCAAAAAATCCCCGAATAGTGATGCATTTCAGGTACTAAAATTTGAAGATAGAATTGCCTCTGCAGATGATGGAATAAAATCTATGTTCATTGACCACTTTGGGAATATATGGTTAGGAACAACCAGTCAGGGTGCTTATATGTATAATCCTACTCAAAATACTTTTATCAACTATCGAAAAGAAAGTGAAGAGAACCACATTGCCAATAATACTGTTATGGCTTTTGCCGAAGATTGGAATGGTAATTTGCTTATTGGTATTGATGGAGGAGGCATAAATATTGTTGACAGAACATTGAATCGAATAAGTACAATCAATTATGATCTGGGAAATAGTGAAACTATAAATACCAATGCTGTTTACGCTCTCTATTTTGATCATTCAGATAACCTCTGGGTAGGTACTTATTCAGGCGGAGTGAACTTTCAAAGCAGATACAAAAATAAATTCAGGAAGTTCCAACCTGATCCATTGAAAAAAAACAGCCTGAGTTATAAGAATGTGACGGCAATTATGGAAGACAAAGATGGCGATATCTGGATAGGAACTGATGGAGGAGGCCTGAATAAATTTAATCCAGCAGACAACAGCTTTAAACATTACCGCGCTGATCCAACCAATCCAGATTGGTTGCAGACAGATGTTATTATTCATCTCATGCAAGACAGTGAAGGTGATATATATATAGCCAGCTACAATCATGGATTGACAATCTTTAAGAAGAAGGAAGAAACCTTTAAACAATATCTTCCGGATAATTCTAATCCGGAAAGTGCTGCGGGAATCCATCCATGGTTCACATTTGAGGATAGCTATGGCATAATTTGGATAGGTTATCTGGCTGTTGGTATTGATCAATTTAATAAGGAAACTCAAAGTTTTTCACATTACACATACAATCAGGAAGATCCTACTTCGCTTTACAGCCCAAACGTTAAAGTAATTTACGAAGACCTGTCAAGAGAACTATGGATAGGAACTGAAGGAGGCGGATTACATAAGTACAATAGAGAGTTAAACAATTTCACAAATTTTCATTCTGATGCGGAAAATAAACAAAGTATAAGAAATGACGATGTAAGAGCTCTGTATGAAGATGCTAAAAACAGATTCTGGGTTGGTACCGGTAACGGTTTATGTCTGATGAACAGAGAGAATAATACTTTCAGCGCTATAACAACTGAGGATGGATTGCCCGGGAATACAATAGATGGTATCCTGGAAGATAAGAACGGTAATTTATGGATATCAACCGATGCAGGAATTTCTAAGTTCAATCCCGACAGTATGTCATTCAGAAACTATGACAAAACTGATGGTTTACAGGGAAATGAGTTTAATTATTCGGCTTCCATGATTTCTTCCAGCGGTGATTTTTATTTTGGAGGAAAGAACGGATTTAATGTTTTCAATCCTGATAAGATAGTGGAGAATCCTTTTCTTCCGCCTGTTCTCTTAACTAAAATCCTCATCCAAAATAAACCTTACGACAAATTGCCGGTTCGTGAAGGTGGTGAGACAATTTACAAATCTGTATCCGCTCTTGATAGATTAAAACTTTCATATAAACAAAACATTGTCACATTTGAATTCTCAGCCCTTGATTTTGGTAATTCTGCTAAAAATCAATACAAGTATATACTGGAAAATTTTGATGAAGAATGGACCAAAACTGACGCCAGCAAACGCTTTGTTACTTACACAAATCTTCCGGGAGGCAACTATACCTTTAGAGTAAGAGCTTCTAACGGTGATGACTTTTGGAATGATGAAGGTTTAGTACTCAATTTAAAAATTACACCCCCTCTCTGGAAACGAAAATGGTTTATTGGCCTAGTAATAATATTACTTGCCGGATTTATTATACGATACGTAAAAAACAGGGAGAAAAATCTTAAGAAGCAAAAAGATATACTTGAAGAAAAATTACAGGAACGTCTTATTGAAGTTAACAAACAGAAGGAAGAAGTCACACTATTTGAAGCAAACCTTCAGAAAAAAATTGAAGAGGAAAAAAATCAAAAGTGGCACAATGAGGGTATGATAAAGTTGAGTGAGTTGATGAGCCGTAATAAGGAAGACATTCACAAGTTAACTCAAAGTATAATTACTGAATTATGTGAATACTTAGAAGTGCAACAAGGCGCAATCTACCTGATAAATGATGAAGATGAAGAAAACAGGTACCTGGAATTATTGGCCGCTTATGCTCCCGATAATAAACGTGTTGTTGGATTGAAAGTGGAAATTGGAGAAGGTCAGGTTGGTACCAGTTTTAAAGATCAAATAGTTTTGCGGGCAAATAACCTGCCTGAAGATTATGCACTTTTTGCTTCCGGATTAGGCGAAGAACAATTAAGTCATCTAGTAATTATCCCACTCCGCCTGAATGAAATTGTAATTGGAGTTATTGAATTGCTATCATTTAATGAAATCCCGGATTACCAGGTATACTTTGTAGAAAAATCAGGTGAAACCCTTACCTCAATGCTTACTGCACTTCAGGCAAATAAGAAAACAATGAAGCTGCTTGAAAAACAAAAATTGCAGGCAGAGGAGCTGTCTGCCCAGGAAGAAGAGTTGAGGCAGAACCTGGAAGAAATGAAGGCTACACAGGAAGAACTTGAACGGCTGAAAGAATCGGAGAGAAAGGCTGAAGAAAAAAGACGCGCTGAAGAAAAGAAATTTCTTGAAAAGCTGCAAAAGCAAAACGATGAACTCAATTATGAAAAATCGCTCATTGATGCATTCATGACTCACTCTCCTGACTACGTATATTTTAAGGATAAAGAAAGTAAATTTTTAAAAGCAAGTTTATCCCTAGCTAAAGTTTTTAAATTAAAAAAGCAAGATGAATTAATAGGCAAATCAGATTTCGACTTCTTCGATGATGAACATGCCAAACCTGCATATGATGACGAACAGAACATAATAAAAACTGAAAAGCCCATAATAAATAAAATTGAGAAAGAAGTAAAAAAAGATGGGACAGTGAGTTACGCCAAGACCTCCAAGCTGCCATTGTACGACATAAAAGGAAAGGTAATAGGTACATTCGGCATTTCATCTGATATCACCGAGATGAAAAACATGGAAATAGAAATTAAGATGAGAAATGAGGAGTTACAGGCTCAGGAAGAAGAGTTGCGACAAAATCTGGAAGAAATGCAGACTACCCAGGAAGAACTGCTAAGGTTAAAGGAAATTAGTGACGAAAAGCAGGCAGCCCTGGAAAAAGAAGAATATATCTTTAACGCTCTACTTGATAGTGCGAATGAGTCTATTTATTTTAAAGATCTGAAAAGTCGTTTCATCCGAGCCAGTCGTTCAATGTTAAAATTATTCAAACTTAAAGAATACAAAGACCTGATTGGCAAATCAGATTTCGATTTCTTCGATGATGAACATGCCAAACCTGCATATGATGACGAGCAGAGGATCATAAAAACTGGTAAACCCATTATTGACCTGGTTGAAAAAGAAGTAAAAAAAGATGGATCTGTTAGCTGGGTATCTACATCTAAAATGCCGCTCAGGGACAAAGATGGGAAAATTGTTGGCGTATTTGGGATTTCTAGAGATGTCACAACTGACAAACAACTGGAAAAAGAAACACGTGCAGCAAATGAAAAATTGGAATTTGAAAAGATAATGTTCACTGCACTTATGGATAACATATCTGCGCGTATAACTTACAAAGATACTGAGGGCAGACATTTAAGAATTAACAAAACCAAATCCAAAGCACTTGGACTGAAGAACCCTTCAGAAATTTTTGGTAAAACCGACCCTGAGGTTTTTGGAAGCACACATACTGTTGAAAGACTTAAAGAAGAAATCGAACAAATAAGAAAAGGTATATCCTCTCAGAATGAAGAATTATTTAGACAAAAAGACGGATCCGCACATTGGGGTGATACAAACCGTATCCCTCTTAGAAATAAAAATGGAGAAATTGTTGGTGGATTGGTAATAACCTGGGATGTTACGAAAAGAAAGAACATGCAATTCCAACTTGAAGAGCTTACTGATCTCTTAATAAGCCTTTCAAAAAACCTTCCTGTAATTGTATTTGATGCTAACGAATCAGGTACTATTAGCGAAATAAATGGTGAAGGACTTAAACTCCTGAAACTTAAAGATCAAAAAACAGCTATTGGGAAATTATTTACTCTCTTTCCTGAAATCAAAATATCAATGTCTGATAAAAGTGAAAAAGATACATATACATCTTCGGGCATAGTTAAAATTGATAAGTCTGAATTTAATTACAAATACCTCTTAATTCGTTCGAAATCAACAGTCGGAGGATATTCCGGATATATCATAGTAAGCAGTGACAAATAGTGTATAATTAGCCTGAGTTTTTCTGGTGCTTGCGAACACAAGAATCTCATGATTATATTGTAGGTAGTAATAACATGGAATATGCGAAGACCCACCTGTAGATTCTGTTTTAACAGCAAATAATAAGTATTGAAATCATGGCGCTTTATGCCGAAGGTTATAAGTTAACAATTCGATTTCGTAATGCATAGGCTTATCTGATGTCAGCTGAAACTTTAATGAAGAAAGTCGATAGTGTTCCGGGGCTTATACAAAATGCAGGTTATTAATAAACAATCAATTTTCACAATTAATTTATTATCTATATTCTCCCCGGAGATTTTTATTTTGGTACTGTGAAACTGAATGTACTTCCTTTTCCAGGTTCAGATTTTACATTTATTCTACCCTTATTTTTTTCTATAAATTCCTTGCAAATTATCAATCCTAATCCGGTGCCCTTTTCACCATCTGTTCCAATGGTTTTTACCTGTTGATCTATTCGAAACAGCTTTTGAAGACTTTCCTTTGAAATACCTACACCTTCATCTTTAATGTATACTTCAACTTCATTCTTATGATCATGAATGCCTAATTCAACTGATTTATCTGCCAGTGTGAATTTTATACCATTATTTACCAGGTTGCGAATAACTGCATTTATCATGTCCCTATCACCATAGGCCATAATATCATTTTGAAAATTCCTCAACAGCCTAACTTTCTTTTTATTGGCAGAAAGTATATAGAGACTGTAATTCTCCTGTAAGAGCTCAGAAATGTTGAATTTTGAAGGACTAAACTGAATTTTTCCGCTTTGAGCCCTTGACCAGGTTAGTAAGTTTTGTAGCAAATTATAAATCTGTTTAATCGATTTATGAATGCGTTGTACGCTGGATTCTTTCTCCTCTTCATCAAAAGAATCATATTTAGCACTCATCAATTCACTAATCGAAAGTAGACTTGTAAAAGGATTTTTGAGGTCATGCGAGATTATAGAAAAGAATTTATCCTTAGTGGCATTAATAATCTTTAAATTTTGTTCTGATTTTATTAATTTTTTATTGGCAGTATTGATCCGTTCATTCTGAATTTTGAGTATTCTATAAGTTCTAAGTTTTACCAAATAGCTATAAACACTATATGCTAAAGCCAAAACAACAATTACTTCAAACAATAGGAACCACCATGTTTTCCAAAAAGGAGGTGTAATAATAATATCTAATTTGGCTACTGATTTACTCCAGGTACCATCGGGTTGTTGCGATTTTACTTTAAAAGTGTATTTCCCGGGTTTCATATTTGCATAAGAAACATAATTTCTATTGCCGGAATTGTGCCAATTCTCATCCAAACCTTCCATTCTATATGCGTAGCTAGTGTTTGTATAACCAATATTCCCTAAGTCAACAAATTCCAGTGAAAAATACCGGATATTGTAATCAAGGATTATTTCTTTTGAATAGGATATGTTTTCCTGTAAATAATAGTTTAATGAATCCTTTATTACCCTGTTTCTTTCTTTCCTATTACCATCTCCCGCAAATACTTTCACATCATTACCAAGAATTTCAAGTCTGCTAAAAACAATTTTTGAATTGTCTTCGTATGCACCAATAACATCAGGGTCAATTATATTTAAACCATAAACACCTCCAAAATAAATCTTCCCGCTGTATCCCTTATGAAATGAACCTCCATTAAACTCATTGCTTTGAAGTCCGTGTGTTACATCATAATTGATTGTTGTAGAATCATTGGGATTAAAGCGGCATATACCAAAATTTGTACTCAACCACAAATTTCCTAAATCATCAGGCACAACGCCATATACTACTTCATTAGGTAAACCCTGATCTATACCGAAACGTCGGAATTTTTTGGAAGAAGGATCGTATTGATTTAATCCTGAATTGGTGCCAATCCATAATAAACCTTTGGGATCTTCATATATTGAAAATACAACATCATCTGACAGACTATTAGGATTTAATGGATCATTTCTAAAATGCTCAAATTTTTCCTGCTTAATATTTAACTTATTCAGGCCACCACCATATGTGCCAATCCATAAATTATCATTGCTATCTTGAAATATTACTGAATAAATGAAATTATGCGAAAGGCTATTCTCATTTTCTTGAGAATGCAGGTAATGAATGAAACTTCCTCTGTTTTTATCGAAACGATTTAAACCTTTTCTCGTTCCAATCCAAAGAATTCCTGAATTATCTTCATAAATTACTCTGACTGAATTGCTGGAAATTGAATTTGGATTTTCCGGATCGGAATAATAATGAATAAAAGACCTGGTTTTTTCATCATATTTATTGAGGCCTCCACCATCCGTAGCGACCCAAATTATGCCCTCTGAGTCTTCATAAATATCCCTGACCGAAGAATGTGACAATGATCCCGGATTACCTCTTATATGATCAAAATGAGTATAAAACTGAGTTTCTGGCGTATATACACTTATGCCCTTATCGTTCGTACCTATCCAGATTCGCCCCTTGCTATCTTCAAAAACCGACCAAACAAAATTGCTTGCCAGAGTATTATCACGCATTGGATCTTTACGCAACAATTTAAATTTCTGAGAAAACTGGTTGTAAACACTTATTCCTGCCCCGAAAGTTCCAAACCATAATGTACCTGATTTATCCTGGTATATACAATTTATAGAGTTTTCAGACAGGCTTTCGTAATCGCAGGGATTGTTTTTAAAATTGTCTATTTCGTTGGATCGTCTATCAATACGAAATAATCCATCACCATGTGTAGCAAACCAAATATTCCCATCATTATCTTTGAATAAATTTTTACCTTGTACAATTGCCAGACTATGTGATAATTTTAGACTGGAGATTTGTTTTCTAAGCTTATGTAAGCTGTCAGTTTTGTAAAGACCATCTGATGCAGAAATCCACATGTTTGATAAGTCATCAAATAATATTTGTTCAACATTCAGATTTGGAAATGCCTCCATTTTCTTTGCAGTGACAGTCGCATCAGAAGGTTTACATTTTGAATTGTTGTAATAATAAATTCCCTCCTCAGTTCCAATCCATACAATGTTTCTATGGGTAAATAATGTAGTTACTCTTACATCCGAACCAAAATCTACTTCACAAATTTGCCCGGTTATTTTGTTTATCTGAAATACTCCCCTGGAACTGACAATTGCATAGTTATTGTCATCAATTGATTCAATACAATTAATTGATGTTTCATTTAGTATATTTGATAGAGCAAAAGGTGCACATTCTAAAGTCTGCAGGTTTATCTGGTTTAATCCCTTAACTGTACCAATTAATAAATATTCCTCTGAGATTTGGTGAATTTGAGTGACTGTGTCATTCAATAGTTGATATGGCTCTGGCAAACTGTTTTGATATTGATTGAAGGTTTCACTGACAGGATCAAACCTGGTAAGTCCACCTCGTGAGCCAAACCAAAAAATTCCTTGCTTATCTTCATAAATAATTTCAATCCATTTGTTAGATAAGCTATTGCTATTGTTCGAAATAGCACGGTAAATAGTGAAATTTTTTCCATCGTATTTATTGAGCCCATCTTCAGTACCAAACCACATAAATCCTTTGCTATCCTGAAATATACAATACACCGAACTTAGTGACAATCCATCATTTATTGTTATCCTGCCAAATCGAACATCTGTATGTTCGGCTTTCAGAATTGAAAAATGTCCCAGAATTAATAGACAAAGAATATTGTATGTGATTCTACGTGCAATTAACATAAGGTATAGTCAAATAGAATACTAAAAGGTATAGAACAATATATAAATTATCAAGCTATTTGACTTAATAAATTTAAAGCTTGCGGAAAAATTTCAGAAATTTAAGCTCTTACTAAAGTTGATTATTATTCTTCGTTGGTTTCAATCAGTTTTCTGATTCTCTCAATCTGCTTTTGTTTATTTACCTCGCGCAAAGACATAGCGGTCTTGGTAAAATACTGGTGATTTGAAATGAATTTTATCTGCAAACGATTCCATTCATTCCATGATTTCACAGTATTATTTTTCTTCAATTCTTTATACAAAGAAGTGGAAACCGGAATCATATCACTTCTCCCCAGATAATCCAGATCAGCATCACATATAATATCCTCGAGCTTATTTTTTGGATTTGGAGGCATCTCAGTAGCCATAATCAAGTCACAGATTTTATCTATCTGCGATTGAGTGTAGTAAAAATCCGGAAGAATTTCTCTTGCAATCAGGGTGCTGAAATTCTCATGACCTACATATCCAAGTATATGCCCTGAGTCATGAAATAAAGCAGCAGTTTTTAATAACAATAAATCTTCATCGCTAACTTCTTCCCCCAGACCAATAAGCTCAACCTGCGTTGTAACATCTATTGTATGCTTTACGTTATGGTAATCGAGATTGGGAGGTAATTCACTTTCAAGTTTATTCAGCATCAGTTCCTGAAGATCCGTGAATTGTATCAGCCCAAATCGAATGCTAAACCTACGGTTTGGTATAATGGTTTTTTTCTGTAATGAGTACTCAGGTTTAATCCCTTTCACATGATAAAGAAGCATATCGCCCCGGTATTTTACTGGCATCTTAGTGAAATATTCGCATTGAAACAAATCCTTCACCATCTCATAGGTTGATTCTGAGATTAGAATATTGCCCTTTTCACAGAATGATCTGATGCGTGTTACAAGATTTACAGATTCTCCTTTAATGTCGTAATTAATTTTCCTCCTGCCGCTAATATGCGCAACTACCGGACCGGTATGAATACCAATGCGCAAATTCCAGATACGATCATTTTTATAGGTTTTTTGAATAATCTTAAGAAAATATTGCATCTCAACGGCCGCCATAACAACCTGTATGGGGTTTGTAATATTCTTCTGAGGAATTCCACCTACACACAACAAGCTATCTCCCAGACTTTTTAAGTTCTTTATTTCATGCTTTTCAACAATATTGCCTAATTCAAGGAAAATCTCATCCAGGTTATCTACCAACTGAGATGAATCCATTTCCTCAGATATCTTACTAAATCCTTGTGCATCAGCAAAAAGTACAGTAGCTAATTTATATTTCAGTACATTGGAATCTTTCTCTTTCTTCTCAGAATCCTCCCTCTTTTCCAGCTTGTACTTTGAAACCAGATTTCTGTACCTCTCAATTTCTAAAGTAACCGTTTCAAGCTGCTGATTCAACTTGAGATTTTCTTCCTCCAGACTTTTATTCTGCGAAATTAGTTCTGCCAGATGTCGTAAAGTGTTCTTACCCTGATCTTCCATCTATTTTTTTCCTTCCTTGCCATAATTTACAAAATATTCATTACAAAATTCGATAGAGTATTTTGTAAATTTTACTAGATTTCAGTATAAATTAATTCATTTCCTTTTAGTAAACAAAATGATTTATACATTTTTTCCAGATTTTCCTTAAAATGAACCTGAAACTAACATCAGAATATAAACCAACCGGCGATCAACCTGAGGCAATCAGACAGCTTGTGGATGGCATAAAAAACGGAATTCCTTACCAGACCCTTCTAGGAGTAACCGGTTCTGGTAAAACTTTCACAATAGCAAATGTATTAGAACAAGTAAACAGACCTGTACTAATACTTAGCCATAATAAAACCCTGGCTGCGCAACTTTTTGGTGAGTTCAAACAATTCTTCCCTGAAAATGCGGTAGAGTATTTCGTCTCATATTACGATTACTATCAACCGGAAGCCTATCTTCCGGTTACAGATACTTATATAGAAAAAGATCTATCCATTAATGATGAAATTGAAAAATTACGTCTGAGTACTACCTCTTCATTGCTTTCTGGCAGAAGAGATGTCATTGTTGTTTCATCTGTTTCTTGTATATACGGTATTGGCAACCCTGATGATTTTTATAGCAATACAATCCATGTTAGACGTGGACAAAAAATAAGCAGGAATGTTTTTCTTCGCAGCCTGGTTGATTCACTATACTCACGAAATGAGGTTTCTTTTGAACGCGGAAAATTTAAGGTTAATGGTGATACTGTAGATATTTGTCTTGCCTATAACGACAATGCTTACCGAATAAATTTCTTTGGTGATGAGATTGAAGAAATCGAATCTTTTGATCCCCTGACAGGTAATATTATTGAAGAATTGGATGAGGCTACCATCTTTCCGGCAAATATATTTGTCACTACTAAATTTCGAATGCAAAATGCTATTGAAAGCATACAGAATGACCTTGTAAAACAGGTGGATTTTTTTAATGAATCAGGAAATTCACTGGAAGCCAAACGTCTGAATGAACGTGTAAACTACGATCTTGAAATGATTCGTGAATTGGGCCATTGTCCTGGCATTGAAAACTATTCCCGGTACTTTGATGGTAGAACGGCAGGATCGAGACCTTTTTGCCTATTAGACTATTTCCCGAAAGATTTTCTTACAATCATCGATGAAAGTCATGTTAGCCTTCCGCAAGTGCGTGCTATGTTTGGAGGAGATCATAGCAGAAAGCAAAACCTTGTAAATTTTGGTTTCAGACTTCCTGCTGCACTTGACAACAGACCTTTAAAGTTCGATGAGTTCGAAAATATTGTTGGGCAGATGATTTATGTAAGTGCAACACCTGCCGATTATGAGTTGGAAAAATCAGAAGGAGTTATTGTAGAGCAGCTCATCAGGCCCACAGGATTATTAGATCCTGTTATTGAAGTAAAACCTTCTTTGGATCAGATAAATGATTTATTGAATGAAATCAATATTCGTACTGAGGTCGGTGAACGCATTCTTGTTACTACCCTTACAAAAAGAATGGCAGAAGAACTTACAAATTATCTTCTGCGCTTTGATATTCGCTGCCGCTATATTCATTCGGACATAGATACATTGGATAGGATTGAGATTCTTGAGGGTCTCCGAAGTGGCAAGTTTGATGTATTGATTGGAGTGAATTTATTGCGCGAGGGACTTGATCTTCCGGAAGTTTCACTTGTTGCAATATTGGATGCTGACAAGGAAGGCTTTCTACGTTCAGAGCGTTCACTTACTCAAACAGCAGGTAGAGCAGCACGGCATATAAACGGAAAAGTAATTATGTATGCTGACAAAATCACGGATTCTATGCAGCGTACCCTGGATGAGACCAATCGCCGACGTGAAAAACAGCTGATATACAATGAAAAATATGGAATTATACCAAAACAAATTGTAAAGCCCTCTTCGAATATATTACGCGAGGTGAGAAACATAACCGGACAGAGCAATGCTTATATAGAGCCTGAAAAACCAGATATTGCTGCTGATCCTGTTGTTCAGTATATGAACAAAGAAGCTATACTTAAGGCCATTGCCAATTCCAAATCTAAAATGGAGAAGGCAGCGAAAGATCTTGACTTTATTGAAGCTGCCCGCTATCGCGATGAAATGCAGGCACTTCAAAATTTGCTTGATAATAAATGAGTTATTCCTTATAGAATCCACCTTACAGTTAAAGATTTATTTGCATTTCTAAACAGGGAACAGAATTGGGGATTATTACTCACTTTGGTCATGAGATCGTTTCACTAAGTTCCCTTCGGTTTCCGCACTGCTGAACAAGTTATAAGTTCACATCGTTTAATACTTTCATCATGCAAATCTTAGTATGTTTCATTACTAAAATCACTGTTAGGTATCACACTCAAAGGATTAGTCTGTCTATTCCGATACGCTCCACTATCGGAATTAGTTCAACTTACAATTCTCAGTTCACTCCATTTCCGAGAATTGAGTTTCACTAAAAAGAAGAGCTGTTCTCATGGAGAACAGCTCTTCTAAAATATAGGTGTGTTCAGGTATTTATCCTAAATAAGTTTTTAGCAATTTGCATCGGGATGCTTGACGCAATCTTCTGATAGCTTTTTCTTTTATCTGTCGTACACGCTCTCTTGTAAGACCAAATCTTTCTCCTATTTCTTCCAATGTCATCTCCTGGCAAGCAATACCAAAAAATAATCTTACTATATCTCTTTCACGATCGGTAAGTGTTGCTAATGCTCTTTCAATTTCTCGATTAAGTGACTCACTAAGCAATAATTTATCAGCCTTTGGAGAGTCATTGTTTACAAGAATGTCAAGAAGACTATTGTCCTCTCCGTCAGAAAACGGAGCATCAACAGAAACATGTCGTCCCGAAACTCTTAAAGTATCCGCAACTTTTTCTTTTGGTAATTCCAAAGTTTCAGCGAGCTCATCAGGTGTTGGAGTACGCTCATATTCCTGTTCAAACTTTGAAAATGCTTTGTTAATCTTATTTAATGATCCTACTTGATTCAGCGGTAGACGAACAATTCTTGATTGCTCAGCTAATGCTTGAAGAATTGATTGACGAATCCACCATACGGCATAGGATATAAACTTGAATCCCCTCGTTTCATCAAATTTTTCAGCAGCTTTAATAAGCCCAAGATTTCCTTCATTAATAAGATCTGGTAAACTAAGACCCTGATTTTGGTATTGTTTTGCGACAGATACTACAAAACGAAGATTAGCTCTTGTAAGCTTTTCTAAGGCTGTACGATCTCCTTTTTTAATTCTTTGAGCCAGGTCTACTTCTTCCTCAATAGTAATCAAACCTTCTTTACCAATCTCTTGTAAATACTTATCTAATGATGCACTTTCACGGTTTGTGATTGACTTTGTGATCTTTAACTGTCTCATACTCCTCCTAAAAAATTTAACGCGAATTTAGATTATATTTTATTAAAATTCAATATGTATAAGCCTTGCAGCTATTTAAACAAAAAGGCCTGCATAATTGCAAGCCTTTTCTTTATATCGAAACTTGTAATTCTACTCTAGTCCAAAAGCATAATACTGTATCACTCCATTTGGGTAAATTCCTTCAATGTAAACTCCTCCATTTGTTGCTTTAATAATTTTCTCAAGATCATCTACACTATATACAGGTTTATTGTTTACCTGAGTTATTACGAAGCCTTCCTTGACTCCTTCTGCCCTGAGTTTTCCAGATTTTAGTTCAGCTACCCTCACTCCATATTTAATCCCCAATTTTGCTTTCTCACTTTGTCCTAGATTTTCAAATCGGGCACCAAGAATGTCATGGTAGTTTCCAGCTGAAACGAAACTCGTTTTCCCTTGCAGATTACGTAAAGTAACATCAAATTGTTTCGTTTTACCATTTCTTTTTACTTCTACTGTTATTTTGTCATTGGGTCTGTACCTGCTTATCTGCTCCTGCAATTCTCCTGGACTATTGACACTTAAATCATTAACTGAAATAATAATGTCACCTTTTTGAATTCCTGCAGCTTTTGCAGCTCCATCTTCCCGAACCTCGGTTATATAAACTCCTTCCAATTTATCAAAGTCTTTATCTTTTGCTAACTCTGAAGTTATTTCCTGAATGCTAACCCCAAGAATAGCTCTTTGTACTACTCCAAATTCAATAAGATCTTTCACAACCTTTTGTACAATGAGCACTGGCACTGCAAAAGAAATTCCTGCATATCCTCCGGATGGAGAAATGATAGCTGTATTGATCCCGACAAGATTGCCACGAATATCTACTAAAGCACCACCACTGTTTCCCCTATTTACCGCAGCATCAGTCTGAATGAAGGATTCCATCCTGTATTGGTCCTGAATTATTCCAATGTTTTTCCCTTTTGCACTAACAATACCAGCTGTAACTGTAGATGTTAAATTAAAAGGATTGCCCACCGCGAGCACCCATTCTCCTACTTGCAGGGCTTCTGAATCGCCCCAGGGAATAAAATGTAAATTTTCTTCCTTAACTTTCAATAAGGCAAGATCTGTACTTGGATCAGTACCCACAACTTCTGCTTGAAATTCTCTTTTATCATTTAATGTTACATAGACTTTTTCGCTGTTTTCGACCACATGATTATTGGTAACAATATATCCATCAGCTGAAATAATTACTCCTGAGCCAAATCCAACAACTGGTTCATTATCACGCATTCCATCACCATAGAAAAAATCCAATATTGGATTATATGATTGTCTGGTTGATTGCGTTTTTACATGTACAACAGCCTCAACAGATTGTTTTGCAGCCTGTACAAAATTAAAATTTGTCGGATCCATGCCGGCCGGAAGATTTGCAAAATTAGCCGGTTGCTGAATCTTTGCAGTAACAATTCGCTCATCTCTCGGAACAAATTTAGCATATATAAATACTGCAATAAGCCCACCAATGAGAGCTACCAAAAACGTTCCTATTAACTTTTTCGTTTTCATAATCGTATTATTTGTTTCAAATTTAATAAGCATTTTAAATCTATTTTCGTTTTCATCCAAAAATTATGCCTGTGAAAGCTTATGGATATTTATTTTTGAAATAACGCAATAATTGTACAAATTGTGCATCCCTGACAAGGTATTTAACAATCTTTAACGCCTATAAAAAATTCATTCTGAATACAACTGCTATTGTGTCAGTATTTAAATAAAAATGAGTTTTAAGAAAATAGTTCTATACGTATTTCGATGCTTCCCTGTAACTTAATGCGGATAGTTTATTTGTTTGAATAAAATTTTTAACCCACTGTTTATTGGTTTTTGAATATTCCCTTAATACCCAACCAATGGCTTTCCGAATAAAGAATTCCTTCCTGTCAGCCAACCTCAAAATATAGTTTGATAATAATTGAGTATCTGTATTTTTTTTATATTTCAACTGAAATATAAGCGATGTTCTTTGCAACCACATATTACCGGAATTCATCCATTTTTCAGTAACCCCAACAACAGTCTGTGGATACAATTGGAAATAAGTTCCAATGATCCATGAAGCCAAACCATCAACTGTATCCCACCAGGATTTTTGTACAATGAGTTGCTCCAGCCACACAATATCATCTTTACGCAATTGCTTTTTTACTTTATCCAGAATTTCAATTGCTGTATGCTGGAAATCTCTTTCAGGCAAATTCCAGAGATAAAATGAGATATCCTCAATTTTATCAATTGGTGGTAAATCGTATTTATCAAGAAATTCTTTAATAATCGCTCTCCGGATTTTAGAATAAATCCCTAAACTTTCAAATTGATCTTTCATATACTTCTTTGATGCAATTGCTCTTTCTGTGTTTCTAGACAATTTAAGCTTTTCTATTAAAGGAGATAGATATTCCATCAGTCGTTGTAATATGAACCAAGACGCTTTCTAAATGATTCATTGTTGTAATCATTGATGGTCTTAATAATACCTGCAATTTCGATTTGTCTCTTTGCAATATCTTCTTCTGAAAGTTCTGCAGATGAACGAAAAACTATAGATTCAAGCTGATATCCATCCATATCTAACGTCATGGCTGCAGCAGCGTCAAATTCGTCAAATATTAATACCGATGGAAGTTTGTTAGTAGAATAATTTTGCACGGCATTCATTACAGCATTGCTAACATAGCTTATTTGTGCTTCGCCAAGAAAGTTAGCACCCAACAGAACTTTCACCAAATCAATTTGTGCTATTGCCTTCATATTACCTTCTGCCTTTAAATGCCAATATTCAGATTCTGATGTTGAAAGAAAATTTTCAATATACTTAGGTGGTAAGCTTTCCAAATCGCCCAATTGATTACTTTTTGCCCTGATTTTGTATTCCTTGATGGCAAGTTTCTGATCGACCGGTATATAGAATTCCCACTTGTGTGTTCTTTTCCATGTTTCAGTAACTGGATCTGGTTTCCATGAAGTTTCGGGCCTTTTCATAATGGGTTCTCTAAGATCCAGCATCTTCGTTTCAAGGGCATATGCAATGCAATTTGTGAAATGGACCCAACCTCCTCCTATTTTCAAATGAAGTGTACTCCAAAGTGTATGATCTGATGCCTGGAGAGTATTTTGCTTCTTTATTTCATTACTATAATTTGCTCCAGGGTTGACAGGGTAAAATACAAATTCAGAAGTAAAATCAGGATTTTTCAAATCAGTAACATGAAACAATTCCCGAACATCATACATGTAATTTGAATCGTTTGCCATGGTGAGATAGATCTGGTAGTCCAGCTCCCAATTCATTTCACTCACCTGGGAAAAACCAGTATGACTTAAAAAAACTAAAATGCCAATAAAAAATACAAATTGTCTCATAGTGCATCATATCATTTCCGAATAAAACTCTAATTAAAAAGGCCGAACCCTTGTCCAGCCTTTGTGCAATTTTCTTATGCATCAATGTTTGCATATTTGGCATGCTTCTCAATAAATTCTCTGCGAGGTGGAACATCATCACCCATCAGCATGGAGAATATTCTGTCTGCTTCTGCAGCGCTATCAATGGTAACCTGACGCAAGGTACGTTCTTCAGGATTCATGGTAGTATCCCAGAGTTGTTCTGCATTCATCTCACCAAGTCCCTTGTATCTTTGTATGTGCACGCTTCCTTCTTTTCCCTGGCCATATTCCTCTATTAAAGCCAATCTTTGATCTTCTGTCCAGGCATATTGTTGTTGTTTGCCTTTTTTAACAAGATATAAAGGAGGAGTTGCAATATACAAATGACCTCTGTTTATCAGCTCTTCCATATATCTGAAAAAGAAGGTCATTATTAATGTTGCAATGTGACTTCCATCTACATCGGCATCAGTCATGATTACTATTTTATGATAACGCAATTTATCAAGATTCAAGGCTTTTGTATCTTCCTCAGTACCCACTGATACGCCCAGTGCTGTGTAGATATTTTTAATTTCTTCATTATCAAATATCTTATGCGGCATTGCCTTTTCAACATTCAATATTTTACCACGCAGAGGAAGAATAGCCTGGAAATTTCTGTCTCTCCCCTGCTTTGCAGTACCTCCTGCTGAATCGCCCTCAACAAGGAATACCTCACATACTTCAGGATCGCGGTTTGAACAATCGGCGAGCTTTCCTGGCAAACCAGAACCGGAAAGTACATTCTTCCTCTGAACAAGTTCACGAGCTTTTCGTGCAGCATGGCGAGCCGTTGCAGCTAAAATAACTTTTTGAACGATAATTCTGGCATCTTTTGGATTTTCCTCAAGGTAATTGCCCAACATGGCACTAACTGCCTGATCAACTGCTCCCATAACTTCAGAATTACCAAGCTTTGTCTTTGTCTGTCCCTCAAATTGTGGCTCAGCAACCTTAATTGATACAATGGCCGTTAATCCTTCACGAAAATCATCTCCGTTAATATCAAACTTAAGTTTTGACAACATTCCTGATTTGTCTGCATAAGCTTTTAAGGTACGGGTAAGTCCTCTTCTGAAACCAGCTAGATGAGTTCCTCCTTCAATTGTATTAATATTATTCACATAAGAATGAATATTTTCGGAAAAAGAAGTATTGTAATGAAGCGCTATCTCTACAGGAACGTCATTTTTGGATGTCTCAATACAAATTGGTGTTTCAATCAGCTTTTCCCGTGTCTGATCTAGCAATTCAACAAATTCAATAAGTCCCCTTTCGGAAAGAAAAGTTTCTTTCGGATGATGCCCTCCGTTTCCATTTTCCTCCAACTCTCGTAGATCTGTTATCTCAAGTTTGATACCTTTGTTCAAATAAGAAAGCTCCCTTAAACGTGAAGAAAGTATCTCAAACTTAAACTCAGATACATTGAATATAGTATGATCTGGTTTGAACCAAATTTCAGTTCCGGTGATGTCTGATTTACCGGTTACTTTCACATCATAAAGAGGCTTTCCTCTCTCGTATTCCTGAGTGAAAATTTTTCCTTCACGATAAACATTCACTTTTAATTTCTCAGAGAGTGCATTTACACAAGATACTCCTACTCCGTGCAGACCTCCTGATACTTTGTAAGAGTCTTTATCAAATTTACCACCTGCATGCAGAACAGTCATTACAACTTCCAGTGCCGATTTTTTTTCTTTCTCGTGCATTCCCGTGGGTATTCCACGTCCGTTGTCTTTAACCTGAATAGAATTATCTACATGAATTGTAACCTCAATATGGTCGCAATGACCGGCAAGGGCTTCATCAATTGAATTATCGACCACTTCATAAACCAGATGATGCATACCCTTAGTTGATACATCTCCAATATACATTGCAGGTCTTTTCCTTACAGCTTCCAGACCCTCAAGAACCTGAATACTCTCGGCAGAATATTGATCTATAAAAATCGGCTTCTTTTCTTTTTCGCTCATTTTTTTCTTTGTTAAATACACATCACTCTCATCTGCTATTTCAGCCTTTAAAGCTGCATAATAACAATAAGCAAAAGAGGTAAAATATATATGAAATAATAGTCAGTTTTTTCCATTTCAATTCACAGGAAATCTATCCTGAAAAATTCACTACAAAGATAGTAAAAATTGGTTGGTGAATTACCAGTAAAATCGCTAAAAATCAAGTTGTTATCAACAACTAATCAACACTCTAACAGGCTAATTTCGAGATGTTTATAATGGTGCCATTTTTAGAACTTATAAGTAACCCCAAGCAAGACATTTAAACGCTGTGTCGGATACTGATTCCAGATGGAATAATTTTGTGCCAACAGGTTATAAAAATGGACAAATCCTGTTAAAATATTTGAATATTTATACTCAAATTTCAGGTTCAGATCAAAAACAGGATCAAGTTGAATTGGGTCTTCAGGAACAGCATTGTTTTTTGCATATCTCTTACCTAATGTCACAAAGTCAATATCTACGAAAAATTTTTCTTTGAAATTGTATCTTGTTGTAAAAAGAAGGTCAAATGAAGGCTTATGCCATGGCTTATCCTCACTAACCATTTTGTAAGAGTAGATATTTGATTTCAAAAACAATGATAGGTAGCTGAAAGGACTCCATTGAAGTTCACCATAATATTTTATCAGGTCTGCATCATCATAAACAATTGAAAATTGATTTTGTAAGCGACTCAGGGTATCATTAGCATAAAATATAACATTCTCTCTGGCATCGAAAGTAACACTGAAACAATATGATGAATTTCTGCTTAAACGCCCATCCAATCCTCCAAAGGCTACAAATCTATGAAGAGTATTCTTTGGCATGGTTCCAGGCGATACAAATGGATTTTCAGTTGAAATGCTCTCGTAACTATTGTTCTCTATATAGCCTGTCACTCCAAAAAATGTCACAAGTGCATTGTCAATTATCTGAAATCTTAAACTTCCCTCCGGAAAAATATAGAGTGTTTGATTGTCAGCATTCTTATCATAAAAAAATCTTCCTCCCAGTTCAACCTTCCATTCATATTTTTGCTTTGTCACAAATGGTTTTAATTCAAGCAAAGTCATCTTATAAGAACCAGAACTATCTTTATGAGAATATTGGTTTACATTGCCATCCAGACCAATTCCCCATGATTTAATATGATACTTCACTGAAGCAGAGAAATCAATACCCGGCTGCTTATTTGAATAATGATCCTGAAAATATTCTCCTCGCAATAAGAGTAAATAATGGAAAGCGTTTGAATCGGTTGCTGTAGAATAAACACTCGTTTGAGCATAAACTTTATAAAATGATTGCTTAATATCCTGAGCATCCAAATCAGGCAGGGAATCTGAAGCAAAATTGGAAGTATTGTAACCATAATACCTTACCCTTGAGGTATTTGCCCCAACATCTGCCGAGAGGTTAACATTCTTATAAAATCGTTTCCCATACAAGGCAATATCGTTTTTTCCATACCCGGCAGGTACTTTTGCACCATTATCAAGTTTAAGCTTTGTATATGAAGATTTATGAAATATATATGCTCCAATTGCATATTCTTTCGATCGCAAATTGTGGATACTGAATTCAGCTAGTGGCGTAATATAATTTCCAATTCCAAGTTTAAGATAACTATTGTATAATTTATCGAGCGGTGTTCCCACCATTTTTGCAGATTTAATGGGTCTTATAGAATAATCCGATTGAATACGCGATGGCAGAACTGTATAGTCAATACTGGTATTTAGTCTAATCGTATCAGCAATGCTTGGCATAATGCTTATTTTATCAACATCGGCTACTTCAGGTCTGTAAGTAGAAACTACATACACTTCTTTCTTAATGTTTTGTGCGTTTGTAAAACCCTTAAAAAAGAAGGCCACGAAAAGAAGTAAAATATACTTTAATCTGATTCTATATTGATATTTAGACATTGTCATAATTATTCTATGTTTACTTCCACATCAGTTGGTTCAACAGGTTGCTCATTCCTAGACTGTAATTTCTCAATTTCTGCCTTTTTTTCTTTTGCTATTGACAATATTCCATCGTCTGTAATCTCGTAATAATCAATAATGCTTTCTAAGGTCTGGATTCCCTGGAAATAATCTCCTTTATGAGAGAAGATTTCGGCCCATAAAATAAAACTGCGTGCAATCCAATATTCATGGGGAGATGATTTTTCACTCAAATCAAGTATCTCTTTTTCAGCCTGCTGATAATCATTTTCCATTACATACAATTCTGCAAGCCTGTATTTTGCTTCAGCGCCTTCAATACTCATAACCTCATTCGAAATCATTTTGTACTCCTCAATGGCTAAGGCCGTTCGATTTGTTTCTTGAAATGACCTTGCTGCGATGTATCGCGCTTCGCGTATCAATTCAGGTGCCAATTTATTTAAAGTAAGGACTTGCCTTGAATCCTTTAGAGCATTGTTGTAATTGTTTAGTTTAAATTCAGACCTCATCATTGCCACGTAAGCTTCTTTTTTGTTTACAGGCGTTGGAAAATTCTCTGCCAGCCTGGAATAAAACTCAATTGCTTTATTGTACTCTTTCTTATCCAACTGAATTCTGGCACATCCAAGCAATGCTTGTTCGGTAAACATATTGTCTGGTTGTTGAATCACATAATTAAACGAGGACAATGCCTCATCAAATTGCTTGGATTGATAGTTGCAATCTCCTTTATAATAATGAGCATTTACCAGGTATTTGCCTGTTGAATATTGCAATGTATACTTCTCAAATGCCCTCGCTGCCTCCTTGCAATTGCCCGTCATATATACCTTTTCTGCTGAAATATAACTTAGAGAATCCTGTTCGTTGGAAGAAATGACAGGCGCCAATTCACCCATGCCATTAACAAATGCAAAATATTCATCAACCTTGTTCAAATCGATGTAAATATTTTTTAGTCCCACAAGTGCATCTTTGGCTGCCTCTGAACCAGGATATTTATTGATGGTTTCCTTATAATACTTAATGGCCGCAGTATTGTTATCGCTATTGTAAAATAGTAATCCTAACTGAACATACGCTGAAGGAGCCAATTCGCTATTAGGATAATTAACAACCAATTTTTCTAAATTTTCAATAGCCTGTTTTGTGTCGGCCATTTTCACATAACTCTGGGAAATCTCATAGTATGCGTCGTCTATAAAATTAGAACCGGGGTAGTTTGATGTCAGCGCCTGTAAGGTTTGGATTTTTTGTATGTCTTTATTAGCCAAGCCTTCACAGATTCCCTTTTGCAAGATGGCATACTCTACATCTGCTCCAGTGGTTTGTGCAGCTCTGTTATAGTAATCAGATGCTGAGTTATAATTAGCCTGAGCAAAAAAACAATCTCCAATTCTATTCAGAGCATCCCCCTTCTCATTTGACAGGTCCGAAGAAGCGTTTGAAACAAAAGTCCTGAATGGATCAATGGCTTTACTGAAATCAGATAATTGGAAATATGCATATCCAAGATTGTAGTCAAGCCTTTTAAATTCATCTGTATTAAATGCAACAGCAGAATTCCTGAAATCAGTATAGCTTAGAATTGCCTCCTGGTATAACTTCATTCTGTAATAAGTCTCAGCTTTCCAATAAAGTGCTTTAGCTTTCAACAGTTCATTATGATTCCCAAATTTCAAAGACTTGTTAAATTGTTGTAAAGCCTGACTGTATTCCAGATTATTAAATTGTTCAACACCACGATAAAATGCTATTTTCTGATAAGCCTCCTTCATTTCATCTGAGCTCAGATCGGCCTTTTCCAAAGATTCAAGTGCCAGTTTGTAATTTCTGGCATTGAGATAGGATTGCACTAAAAATCGATAGGCTTCATCAATTCTCTTAGACTCAGGAAACAACTTTATGAAGTCTTCAAAAGCTCTGATGGCCTCGTTCCATGGATCTGTACTTAATTCATAAGTTATTAAGGCATAATTGAATAATGCATCCTGCTGAATGGATTGATCATATTCCATTCGCGCTGCTGACTGAAAAGCAAGCCGGGCGTTTTGCTTATCATCTTTTCTTATATAGCAATCAGCAAGATAATAGGCCGCGTTTTGCCCAAGCTTACTATCATCACTTGAAATTGAACGAAACAGGTCAATCGCCTGATCGTATTCACCTGCTTTATAGAATGCATATCCAGCCTGGTACTTATCTTCTTTTGTAACAAAGCTGGCGCTATCAAGAAAAGTTTGAAAGTAAGGCAGAGATTCTTCATAATTTCCAAGTTGAACATATGCTTCTGCAGTAATTCGGGCAACTTCGGCTAAACGTTTATTGGTAACTTTATCAATCATTCCGGGAGCGAAATCTACAATCTCCTTGTATTTTTCCTGTTTGTAATATATCTGAATGATATAATAGGGAGCAATAGCACCAAATGTCTTGTCTTTTGTGAGCCTTAAAAACCCGTTAAGGGCAGTTTGATAGTTCTCTTCTTCGTAATGAATATGAGAATAAAAATACAGTGCCGGAGGAGTATATTTAGTATCAATATCTATTATTCTATAAAGGATTGGTTTTGCCTTCTCTGTATCTTTTGATATATAATAAGCATAGCCCAGCTTAAAATAATATTCAGACCATTGATCCTTAGTAAGTTTTACAGGATCAGAAACATTATAAAATTCTATAGCATCTTTCCATTTTTTTCGGGCATAAAAATAGCCGGCCAAATTAAAATATGCATCATTGACAAGCGGGCTTTCAGGATTTGCGTTAACAAACTCCAGGGTTAGGTATTTGGAATCTTCATTAAACATTCTAACAGCACAATAGGCAATATAATATTGAGATAAGGTTCGCAGCTCCGTATTAGTATTTTGGTAGTGCGCCAAAGATTGCTCGAAAAATTTCTGTGCTGTATTGTATTTTTCCTTCTCAAGTAACTCGAGGCCTTTTCTAAAATTATTATCATCCTGAATGTGCAAATAACTTTGTTGCGCATTTGCCTGTATCATTATCAATAACAGGAATAATGTAGCAAAGAAAAAATTCAATCTCATTGTAATGATTTTGTAAACATGTATAAAATTACAGAATACCTAATATTAAGCTCTTTCTGAATCCCTTTTTAATTAACATAAAACTGTTAATTCTAGAAAATATTTTAATTTAGGCGCAATATTTCAATAGAACGAAAGGACAATACATTATGCTTATAGATTCAGTGATTTCTTTTAAGGATGCAAGTATTTACCAGGATGATTACCTTGTTTTATCAAATGTGGATATTGAAATCAATAAGCATGAGTTCGTTTATCTTATTGGCAAGGTAGGAAGTGGCAAATCAAGTCTGATAAAAACCATTAATGCCGAACTCCCTCTTAAAGAAGGTTCTGCAGTAGTTGCTGGGATAAATCTTGAAAGCATACATCGTAAAAACATTCCATCTCTGAGGAGGAAACTGGGCATTGTTTTCCAGGATTTTCAATTGCTTACAGATCGCTCTGTAATTGACAACCTGAGGTTTGTTCTTGGTGCTACCGGATGGAAGGTAAAAAAAGAAATTGAGGAGCGCATTGAAGAAGTGTTAAAAAAGGTTGATCTTGAATTCAAAGGATACAAAATGCCTCATCAACTTTCAGGCGGAGAACAACAACGAGTGGTTATTGCCAGGGCCCTACTGAATGATCCTGAGGTAATACTGGCCGATGAACCCACTGGAAATCTGGATCCTGATACCTCAGACAGTATTATGAAAATCTTGTTTGAAATTCAGGAATCGGGTCGGGCAATTGTTATGGCTACACACAACTACAACGTCATGAAAAAATACCCGGCGCGTACTTTAAAGTGTGAAGAAGGCAAGCTTTCTGAAATAAGTGACAGTGAAGAAATTAATTTTGAATCGCTTAATTAAGACTATATAGCTTAAACATAACTCTGAATTCCTCCCCTGCAGACTATTTTATTTCTTTTCTTTTACCAGTTGTATGAAATAATCGATATCATCTTTTCTGATTAAAATGTCTTTTGGCTTAACCTTGAATATTTTTATCAGGATAAAAAATTTCACTAAAACTGTAGTAATATAAGATACAGAAGCTGTAATACCTGCACCAGCTAATCCATAGCTTGGTATAAGCAGAAATGCTAATGCTACTGTTACTGCAAGTCCACAAATGCTTGCGATGGTATTGTAGTGATAATTGCCGGTACCGGAATAAAGACCACTCAAAATAAAAGAGGTACTGAATAGTAGAATCCCGGGAGATATGCTAACAATTACTATTCGAATATCACCAAATTCCTCGCCGAAAACAAACTGATAAAAACCTGCCGGGATAAAAAGAAGTACAATTACCGCACACAACACGATTAAAAAGCTGACTTTCAATAAATTTATAGTAATTTTTAAAGAATAGCCAATGTCATTACTATTCGCTATTCTGGCATTCTGAACCATAGATATACTTCGACTGATTAACCAAATTGATTCTATGATTGATATGGCATTTGAATAAATTCCAACCGCAGATTTTGAAATGAAGTAATTTATAAAATAATAACTCAGACGGAAGCTTAGCATCTGTGCCATATTATCGAGCTGATTTAAAAAACCGTATTTAAAAAGTCTGAGAGTCGCAGAAAGAAATGAACTATCGGAAGAAGATAGAATTTTGAGCTTACTTTTCCAATTGGCTAAAATGAAATATATACTCAGCAATAAGTTTACAAAATACCCGCAATAGAGTGAATATATATAGGCATTAATATTATCAATTTTTAAATAAAAGGTGAAAAATATCAAAGCAAGAAGCACGGTTAAGGTATTGAACAAAACCGATAAGTTGCTCTGTTTTATTTTCTCAATGCCTACCAGAATTCCACCATGAATATGCGATAAAGTAAGTATAAAGGTCAGGATAGTAGTATGTAAAATAAACTCTTCCGGCAAAATTTGAGTATGACTCAAAATCGAATAAACTGAAATGCAAATGATCGCATTCCAAAGGTAGGAAGGCATCAACAAATGCAGGGTTTTAGCTCTTGGAATTAAATATACGAGAGATCCCGCTCCAATAACAGCAGTAACCAAGCTTACCAGGGTTATAGTGGTTAATATCAAACCCTGTTCACCTTTTATCTCTGCACCAAAGACATTCGATATCAGAATCGCAATTATAAGATTCGAAAGAGAGGCAAAAACCCTGGTAAAAAATGTATTGACAATATTTTTAAACATCTGCTAACAAAGATTGATATATAGCATCAAGCTGCAATGCAATAGACTTTATACTAAAATTTGATACCGCATATTCCCGTAAATGACTTTTATCAAATGTATTGTAATTATCAAGCATGAAGTTCATTGATTCAACCATTTTTTCGACATCTCCCCGGGGAATCAAGATGCCTTCCTTTTCTGAAATGTATTCCTTAATACCTCCAACATCAGTTGAAATAACCGGAATTCCGCAGGAGAGGGCTTCGATGATTACACAAGGTAAACTCTCAAAATTTGAAAACATGAGCAAGCAAATGTTTTTCTGCAATTGATCAGGGACTTCAGAACGATCAATTTCACCATGAAAAAACAAGAAAGTATCTAGTAATCCAAGTTCTTCTGCATGAGCTTTATGTTTGATTAAATCTTCAGCTCCAAAAATATTAAGTGTAAAGTCCTTACGTGTTTCAGATAGTTGTTTCACTGCCTGAATAAGCCCAGAAATATTCTTGATCCTGTCATTAAGGGAAGAAAGATGTATGAAAGATTTATTCATAACTTGAATCTCAGATGGAACAAACTTTTCAGTATCAATGACGTTGGGTACTATATTGTACTGGCTCTTGTAGCCCAGATTGATTAATGAATCTCGTAGATTTTTCGTAACAGGCAGTATTCTTTCAGCATATTTTACAATAGTTTTGTCCACACGCTTTTGCCAGTAGGGAATATGCATGTTATTTATATCCAGATACGACGACCAATGTTCTGAAATTAGATATGGTTTCTTATAAATTAAACGAAACAAATATGCTATAATTCCAATAGGAAAGATAATGTTGGCATGTACCAGATCAGGATCAAAATATTTTTTTCTCAAATACCTATAGCCCCAAAAATAGTATTTAAGATATTTCAAGATCTTAGACAATCCAGCTGATGATCTGGCTCTCATTCCGAAGTAAATGTATATCTCAGAAAAATTCTTATCTGTTCTTTCGATTATTTCTTTTCCTGATTTTAGATTGGGATCGTATCTAACAAAAAGTACTACTACTCGATGGATGTTGGATGCTGCCTCGGCATGACGTTGAACAAAATCGCCATTTGTTCTTGTGATTCTATCGGGGTACCAGGAGGATAAAAAAAGTATGTTCTTCTTATTCATGCGATCAGTTCTAATTGCAAAAGTAACATATTCATTTATATTGATATTCTCAACCTTACTATGAAAAAAAATGATTTAAATATAAATTTGCACGCAACCATTTCAATAGTTAAGTCATCTATATTATAGTTCTGAAAGATATAGAAGGTTATATTTCTGGATTCATGTTGTTTAATTATGGAATTGCAGAACGAAATAACTTTTCTACATGCTCTTTGAGAAAAAAAACGAACACAATTGTTTTCATAGATAAGGTAACTGAGCCAAAGACTAAATGGCGCGATATAATTTAGTTTGATGTAATTAGGTTACAAGGCTCTAAACTGAAAATGGCGCTGGTATTAATCATATTTCTGAAGTAATTTCAGGAAAAATGCATATTCCAGCGCTGTTTCTTTGTGTTACTTGAATCTTCCGAAGCTCCTCCATGCCCGGTTTCCACATTGGTATTCAATAACAGCAAATTATCATCTGTCTTCATGTTTTGTAACCTGACAAGCCATTTTGCTGGTTCCCAATATCGTATCCGTTAATCATGCAGCCCTGTTGTTATCAATAAATTCGGATATTCTTTTCTTCATGTATGCAATTCTGCCTGTAGAAGTAATATATTCATTCCTATTGCCCTTCCGCATATTCACAGTTATAAAAAATTATTACTTTTAAAACCAGACGCAACCCTTCCTTGCTTTGATGCATCTAGTAAGAAATTATAAACACATGAAACAGTTATTTCTGGTCATATCGATAATGGCATTTTTGGGAACATCTTGTGAACAAAATCCTGCCGAAACTGAACCATTGTCTAATGAAGCTATTGAAATTCAGCTTTCTTCAGGAGCTGACATGGTTATTGAATCCTCCAATGAATTTGGCTTTGATATCTTTAAAGCCATAATTAATGATGAACCTGCTGAAAAAAATGTCTTTATTTCTCCTACAAGCATTTCTTTGGCACTGGCAATGACTTTAAATGGTGCAAACAATGACACAGAAGATTCCATGAGCTATGCGCTGCGAATGGATCAGCTTTCATCAGATCAGATTAATCTTGCTTACAGTGAACTGATGGCAGGATTGCAGGGAGTAGATGAAAAAGTGATTATGGAAATTGCCAATTCAATCTGGTACCGCCAGGAGTTTGATGTTGAACAAGGCTTTTTGGATATCAACCAACTTTATTATCATGCACAGGTATCGTCCCTTGATTTTTCATCTGATGAAGCGCTGGATATCATTAACGGATGGGTATCGGATAAAACCAAAGGAAACATTCCTGAAATTTTAACCCAGATTAATCCTGATGATGTAATGTTCCTGATCAATGCTATATATTTCTATGGTACATGGACGAAAGAATTTAATCCTGAAAGTACTTACGAAGGTAGCTTCCGTCTAAATGACGGCTCTAATAAGCAAGTTGATATGATGGCCATGGAAGACACTATAGGGTATATGGAAAACGATTTGTTTCAGCTTGCTGAACTTGATTACGGTCAGGGTAATTACAGCATGCTGTTACTCCTGCCTAAAGGATCTTTGACTGCCGAAGAGCTTGCGCAGAATTTATCTAACAACAAATGGGAAAGCTGGATGTCATCCATTTCACCCACAGGAGCAATATTATCTTTACCCAAGTTTAGCTTTGGCTATGAAAAAAAGCTAAATGACATTCTTTCACTCATGGGCATGCGAATTGCTTTTGATCCCTTGCAAGCCGATTTTACAGGGATTAACAGCTGGGGTAACCTTTACATTAGCCTGGTGAAACACAAAACATACATTGAAGTAAGCGAAGAAGGCACAGAAGCATCTGCCGTGACAGTGGTTGGAATAGCATTCACTTCTTTTGATCCTGATGCACCTATAATGAAATACATAACTTTCGATAAGCCCTTCCTGTTTGCTATACGTGAAAAAACTACAAATGCAATTGTTTTTATAGGAAAAGTAGCTGAACCAAAAACTGAATAGCCCAATAAAGTTTAGTTTGATGTAATTAGCTTACAAGGCTCTAAACTGAAAATGTCGCTGGTATTAATCATATTTCTGAAGCAATTTCATAAAAAATGCATATTCAAGCGCTGTTTCTTTGTGGTACTTGAATCTTCCTGAAGCACCTCCATGCCCTGTTTCCATATTGGTATGTAACAAAAGCAAATTATCATCGGTTTTCATATCCCGCAACTTGGCAACCCATTTTGCAGGCTCCCAGTATTGTACCTGTGAATCATGCAGTCCGGTTGTTACCAATAAATTCGGATATTCTTTCGCTTCAACCTGATCATAAGGAGAGTAGGATAACATGTAATCGAAATATTCTTTTTCATTTGGATTTCCCCATTCGTCATACTCACCGGTAGTAAGAGGAATGCTCTCATCCAGCATGGTAGTAATAACATCAACAAACGGGACAGCTGCAATGACGCCTTTAAACAAATCAGGTCGTATATTAATCACTGCCCCAATAAGTAATCCTCCTGCACTCCCTCCAATTGCCATCAATCTCTCAACATTCGTATAATTACTATCTACCAGGTATTGGGCACATGCAATAAAATCGGTAAATGTATTTTTCTTGTTTAAAAGTTTACCATCCTCATACCACTCACGTCCCAGGAATTCTCCTCCACGAACATGGGCAATAGCAAAAATAAAGCCTCTGTCAAGCAAACTTAATCTGGCACTGTTAAAATTTGGATCAATTGTATGACCATAAGAACCATAGGCATACAAAACCAGAGGAGCTGATCCATCAAGCTGAACTCCTTTTTTGTATACCAGTGAGATTGGTACTTCTTTTCCATCCTTGGCTTTGGCAAAAAGTCTTTCACTAATGTATTCCTCAGGATTATGACCTCCTATAACTTCCTGGCGTTTTTTAAGAGTCAATTCACGGCTGCGCATATTGTAATCATAAGTTGAATTGGGAGTAGTCAGGGAAGAATAGGTGATCCTCAATATTTCTGTCGACATTTCAGGATTGACTGATGTCATACAGAAATACACTTGCTCATCAAACTGTATGTAGTGTTCCTCCTGCGTAACCATATCAATAATTCTCAGATTGGTATTGCCCTTAATTCTTTCATCAATTACCATAAATTGATCAAAATTCAGGAATCCTTCCAGCAATACATCCTCCCGGTGAGGAATAACTTCCTTCCAATTTTCCTTTGTAGTTAAATTCAAAGAAGTTTCCATTAACCTGAAGTTCTTTGCATCCAGGTTAGTTCTAATATAAAATTTGTCATTAAAATGGGAAATATTATATTCCAAACCTCTTTCACGCGGCTGAAATATCTTGAATTCACCCATGGGTTGATCTGCAGATAATATTTGATACTCATCTGACAGAGTAGATGAAGAACCAATAATAATGTATTTTCTGGAACGACTTTTATAGACATAACAATAGAAGGCTTCGTCCTTCTCTTCAAACATCAATTCAGGTTCGTCATCCGAAAACAATGAATGTCTGTAAATACTTTCAGGACGAAGTGTCTGTTCATTTTTCCGTGAATAAAAAAATGTTTTGTTATCATTTGCCCAGCTTGCTGACCCTGTGGTATTTGATATTGTTTTTTCTAATACCTTCCCTGTTTCAAGTTCTTTGAAATAGATGGTATAGAATCGTCTGCTGACTGTATCTACCCCATAAGCTATCATTTTATTGTCAGGGCTGACTGAAATGCCGGCAACCTGATAATATTCATGGCCTTCTGCCATCTCGTTCACGTTAAGCAAAATTTCTTCTTTAGATTCCAGAGATCCTTTCTTGCGGCAATAAACAGGATATTCTTTTTCTTCTTCATAACGAGTATAATAATAATACTCATTTAAAAAATAGGGAACTGACTCATCTGTCTGTTTAATTCGTCCAACAATTTCCGTGTATAGTTTTTTCTGAAGTTCTTCTGTATCCTTCATCATCGCTGAAGTATAATCATTCTCTGCATTCAGGTATTGAATGACTTCAGAATTCTCTCTATCATTTAACCAGTAATAGTTATCGATTCTTGTGATGCCATGATTGGTCAATTCATGTGGAATCTTCTGAGCTATTGGAGGTTTCTTCATATTACTATTATCACACGAAATCAAAAATGCAAAAAACAGGCAGCAAAGATAAACTGAATAGCGAAATTGACAGGACATAATAATTAATTATGCAATTGATTTTATTAAAATATAGCTAAATGCCGTTAACATGGTACTTAAAATTAACAAAAAACGAACAAGTTTTATTTGTTTTTCAGTTTCAAGTTGAAGAATTGAAAAAATTACAACTACTACTCCTATCCCTATTCCAAAATACAAATTAGTCAAATGTGTTCGAAAGCCGGTCATAATGCAATCTGTAAGAGGATTTTCAAATGCTAATAGCTTCACCAATACGGGCACTGATACTGAAAGTAATGCGCAGGATATAAGTATAATTATTACTAGAAGGAGTTTAAATAACCAATCCCTTTTCATATATACTATTCTGAATGGATTAAGAATACCATTTATTCATTGTCAATATTAAGCATTTCATCACAAATAAATTGACTCATATCATCCTGATTAATAAATTAGTAAGTAAACTAAAATTAGAGGATTTCATTTAGAATGATGAAATCATTGAAAATCGAAAGCTAAAATTATTAACCAAATCCCTTTCAAATGAAAATCAAAACTACATTCTTGATATCAGTTATAATGATGATAAATTGTAATTCTTATTCCCAGGATTACAGCGATATAATTAAAGTTGCAGCCAGCGACAGAGAAACAAACGACGAATTTGGCTATTCTGTATGCATCTCTGGCAATTATGCCATAGTTGGTGCACCTCTTGAAGATCAAGACGAGTTAGGAGGAAATATTGAAGTTGAAGCAGGGTCTGCATATATATATGAACGTGATCTCAATGGCAATTGGGATGAATCACAAAAAATAGTGGCTTCAGACAGAGCCTCAGGTGATTACTTTGGACAATCTGTTAGCATTTCTGGGAATTATGCTGTAATAGGAGCAGTATATGAAGCCGAAGATGCAGCAGGAGGAAATACCTTATCACATGCGGGTTCTGCTTATATTTATGAACGGGATGTAAGCGGGAACTGGAATGAAGTAAAAAAAATCGTCCCTTTCGACCGGGGGGCAGATGATCGTTTCGGACAATCTGTATGCATTTCAGACAACTATATCATTGTTGGAGCCTATTGGGAAGACGAAGATACTGCAGGATTCAACACAATGCAAAATGCGGGATCAGCTTATGTTTTTGAAAGAGATCAGAGTGGAGTATGGAATCAAAAAGCCAAACTTGTTACTACAGATAGAGCTGTAGAAGATTATTTTGGCTACTCAGTTGCTATTTTTGAGAATTATGCCATTGTTGGTGCATTTGCTGAGGATGAAGATGAGGTGGGTGGAAATACTTATTCAAAGGCAGGATCAGCATATATTTTTAAGCGGGATGGAAACGGTAAGTGGCTTGAAGTACAAAAAATTGTTGCCTCTGACAGGAATACAGATGATATTTTCGGAACATTTGTAGATATTTCAGGGGAGTATGCTATTGTTGGAGCACCTGAAGAAGATGAAGATGTTGCAGGCGGAAATACAATACAAAATGCAGGTTCAGCTTATATATTTGAGCGCGATGCAGGTGGAACCTGGAACGAGGTGCAAAAAATTGTTGCCACAGCGAGAGGAACAAGTGATTTCTTTGGCTATTCTGTAAGTATTTCTGAAAATCATGCAATTGTTGGAGCTAACTGGGAAAGTGAAGATGCTAATGATGAAAATACTGTCTCACGAGCAGGTTCGGCATACATATTTGAACGCAATATTGCAGGGAGTTGGGAAACAGCATTGCATAAAATTGCCGCCCCTGAAAGAGAAGAAGATGACTTCTTTGGCAGATCTGTATCCATTTCAGGAGATTATGCAATAGTTGGCGCCTATTATGAAGATGAAGATATTCTGGAAACAAATACAGTGGACGGAGCCGGATCAGCATATATTTTTGAGGCATGTGATGCTGATTTCTCATCAAATCCTATTAATGTTATAGAGAATGGGAATTTCGAAACTTGTATTCTATCTCCCTGGAATTATTATGTAGACATAGCTGAAAACCTGGCCAGATACCTACTTATTGATGGCACCTGTATTCTAATACCTGATAGGCTGAACTCATCACCGGAAATGTGGCACATACAACTAGAACAAATATTGAATACTTCACAAAGAAATATGCTTGTTTCGGATGATACTTACACTTTGTCATTCAGTGCATGGGCTGAAGTTGATAATATGCCTTGTCATATATACTTTGGCCAATACAACGGTGCTAACATTGCTCTGCTTGATGAATCCGTAGATTTAGACAAAGCTTCTCAAGAATTCTCTTTCGATTTTACAATGAATTCCGTATTCCCGGAAATGAAACTGGCTCTGGAAATAGGAACAGAAACAACCTGGGCAGGCTTTGATAATGTAAGCATAATTAATAAATCAGCTTTAGATATTACTGATATTTCTGATGAGAATAACATTAAAATTACTCCTAATCCTGCTACAAACCATTTCAAAATTTTTGCTGAAGAGGGCTCAAATGTAGCTATATATAACAGTTTAGGGCAGCTGGTAAAAACCAGCGTAACAGAGAATGCACAAACTGTTTTTCAAACAGATGGATTGGATGCAGGCATTTATGTAATCAAAGTACAAAAAGGAGACAGTAGCTACAGTAGCAAGTTAATAATTTATTAATATTGTATATCAAAGTACTGTAAACAAAGTTCTAAAGCTCAACCTTAAATATTAACTGAATAATCAGTTAAGCTGACAGGTAGCTGCACATACAGGAATAACATTTCCTGGTATTTATAGTTCAGACTACGATTTCATTCTAAAAAGCAGAAAATGAATCCAAAACTTACTCTTATTGTATCAATTTCGATGCTTGTAAATGCCATAATTTATTCTCAGGATCATAGTGAAATAATCAACCTGACAGGTCCTGTTAAAGCTGATGGTGCGCACGTAGGACAATCTGTAAGCATTTCAGGAAATTATGCCATTGCTGGTGGCGATATGGATAGTGGTGATGAATCAGGAAGTAATTATATTTATTGCGCAGGTACAGCTTATATATTTGAACGTGACATCAACGGCAACTGGAGCGAAGGACAAAAAGTTGTGGCTTCAGACAGAGGAGCATCCGACCACTTTGGTATATCGGTTGGTATCTCAGGCAACTATGCTATTGTAGGCGCCATCTTTGATGATGAAGATGCTTTAGGCGAAAATACTATGTCTGCTGCCGGATCGGCCTATATTTTTAAGCGGGATGAAAGCGGAACCTGGAACGAGGTACAAAAAATTGTTGCTTCAGACAGAGATGAAGGTGATCGCTTTGGTATATCAGTAAGCATTTCGGATAATTATGCCATTGTGGGTGCCTATTTTGAGGATGAGGATACTTCAGGAATATTTACATTTATTGATGCAGGATCGGCCTATATCTTTGAGATGGATGAGAGCGGAACATGGAATGAAGTTAAAAAAATTGTTGCTCCTGACAGAGGCGTAGATGACAGATTTGGTCGTTCTGTAAGTATCTCTGGCAATTATGCCATTGTTGGAGCAGAGAATGAAGACGAAGATGTTTCAGGCGAAAATACATTCCTTTCTGCAGGGTCGGCTTACATTTTCGAAGTCGATGAAAGAGGATACTGGAACAAAGTGCAAAAAATCGTAGCCTCTGAAAGGGCTGAAGGTGACTTCTTTGGTAAATCAGTTAGTATTTTAGGAGACAAAGCCATTGTTGCTGCATATGCCAGTGATGTAGAAAAAGGCGGAGGTACTTTGTTTGACGCAGGCTCAGCATACATTTTTGAAAGAGATGAAAGCGGATACTGGATTGAAGTCAAGAAAATTGTTGCCTCAGATGGTGATACTGATGACGGCTTTGGAAATTCTGTTGGCATTTGCGGTGATTATGCTATTGTGGGTGCATCAGCTGATGGAGAAAATGCTCAGGGAGAAGATACTATATTTTATGCCGGATCGGCATACATCTTTAAGCGGAATGGAAGCGGAAACTGGGATGAAGTGCAAAAAATTGTTGCTTCAGACAGAGATACAGGAGATTATTTTGGTGAGGCAGTCGCAATTTCAGGGGATTACATAATTGTTGGTGCAGTGCACAACGATTTGGACATCGATAAATCAGAACCTATAGGCGAACATGGTTCAGCCTACATTTTTGAAACCTGCTCACAAAATCCGGTAAACAATCCTGAAAATGTTATTGAAAACGGAGATTTTGAGATTTGTATGATAAGTCCGTGGTCACTAGCAGCCTGGGAGGGAGCAACAGCATCTGCTGTATTGGTTGACGGAGCTTGTGTAGTATCTCCGTTAGATATTGCAAGTGAGCCCCTACCATGGCATTTACAACTTTTGCAATTGCTATCTGAGAGTCAAAAAAGTATGATTGAAGAGGGAGAAACATATATATTATCATTCGATGCTTATTCTGAAACAGCAAACAGGCAATGCTATGTGTTTTTTGGAGAACATGATCCACCCTTTACAGCTTTGATTGATGAGCCATTTACACTCGACACAGAAACGAAATCATTCTCATTTGAATTCAATTTTAGTACAGTTTTTCCTAACACAAGACTAGCTCTCTCAATTGGTGGTGAAATGCCTGCAGTTACATTCGATAATGTTAGTCTTGTAAAGAAAATAGTGCCATCAGGAGTTAGCGGTATTTATGATGATCCCAGGATAAAAATATTGCCAAATCCCACTACAGACCACTTTAAAATTTTTGCTGAAGAAGGCTCTAAAATGACTATATATAACAATTTAGATCAGCTTGTGAAAACAGGAGTTATTGAAAATGAGCAGACTGTTTTTCAGATTGATGAATTGGATACCGGAATTTATTTTATCCTAGTACAAAAAGAAAGTGAGATATATTCAGGTAAGATTGTTGTGCAATAGAAGATAAGGGATAAGGGAAAAGGGATAAGGAGCAAGTAATATGGAACTTAGTTAAAGTAAAGCTCAAGTATCAATATAAAGTATAATAAACGTATACCTTAAGCCTTTTGACTTATTACTTATGCCTTATTACTTATGCCTTATTACCGTTTTACTCCATCTCCTTCATACTCAGTTGTATCCTTTTGCGTGCAACATCCACCTCCATCACCTTTACCTTAACATGCTGATTCAGCTGTACAACTTCATTGGGGTCTGACACAAACCGGTTTGCCAGTTGAGAAATGTGTACCAATCCATCCTGCTTTACTCCAACATCTACAAAAGCACCAAAATTGGTAATGTTTGTTACAATTCCCGGAAGTTCCATTCCCTCAACAAGGTCCTCTATTTTGTATATACCATCGGCAAATTCAAATACTTTTGCTTTCTTACGCGGATCACGGCCAGGTTTTGCAAGCTCATTCAAAATATCTTTTAAAGTAGGAATACCTATTGCACCACCAACATATTTGTTGATGTCTATTTTCTTCTGAAGTTCATCATTCTCCATAATTGCATCAAGCGTAACTCCCTGATCTGCTGCCATCTTTTTTACAATCTTATAACTCTCGGGGTGAACAGCACTGTTGTCGAGAGGATTTTTTGCATTCCTGATACGCAAAAAGCCGGCAGCCTGCTCAAATGCTTTGGGCCCCATGCGAGGCACTTTCTTTAGCTCTTCCCTGGAGGTAAAGGCTCCATTTTCAGCTCTGTAATCCACAATGTTTTGTGCCATCTGCGGCCCAAGCCCAGAAATATAATTCAATAAATGCATGCTTGCCGTATTCAGATCAACACCAACAGCATTCACACAACTTCCTACAACCTCATCAAGTGACTTTTTCAATTTTCCCTGATCAACGTCGTGTTGGTACTGCCCTACTCCTATTGATTTTGCATCAATTTTTACCAGTTCAGCCAGGGGATCCATGAGTCGACGGCCAATAGACACCGAACCACGTACAGTTACATCATAATCCGGAAACTCATCCCTTGCTACTTTTGATGCAGAATAAATGGAAGCTCCGGCTTCATTTACAACAAAAACCTGAAGGTCGCGATCAAAACGCATCTTTTTAATAAAGCGCTCCGTTTCACGACTTGCTGTTCCATTGCCTATGGCAATTGCTTCAATTTTATACATCTGTACCAAAGATGAAAGTTTATGTGCAGCTTTATTACTTTCATTCTGTGGAGGATGTGGATAAATGGTTCCGTTGTGTATCAAATTGCCCTGTGCATCAAGGCATACTATTTTGCAACCTGTTCGGTAGCCAGGATCAACTGCGAGTATTCTTTTCTCACCTAATGGAGCAGCCATTAGCAACTGCCTGAGATTTTCGGCAAAAACCCTTATAGCTTCTTCATCTGCCTTTTCTTTTGACAATGTTCTGAATTCATTCTCAATAGAGGGCTGTAACAATCTCTTATAGCAGTCTGCAAGAGTCTTTTTCACCTGCTCCGAAACATCATAAAATCCATTGACAAATATTTCTTCCAATGCATTTAATACCTTCTCAGCATCTGGAGTAATACTTATTTTCAAAAATCCTTCATCTTCTCCCCTTCGTATTGCGAGTAATCTGTGTGAAGGACATTTGGAGAGTTTTTCATGGTATTCAAAATAATCCTTGTATTTTACTCCTTCCTCTTCCTT
>CAYWBC010000009.1:0-72622 GCA_964456285.1 uncultured Bacteroidales bacterium | reverse complement strand
CTAGAAAAACGGAAAAACCCAGTTTCCATTCCATAGGTCAGAATAATCATCAAACAACCAACATAAGCATACAATTCTGTTAAAACCCCAAATTGTACAACAGAAAATAAACGTGTATACCAAACAGTTAATATTGAATAGTTTAAAACTTTTGGAATGATTGTACCCATTCCATAAACTAAAGTTTGGCCAGCAAGTTTTTTATAGATTTTCAATACGAATGCGATTTTTGATTCTTACCTTTGTACAAACAACACACGAATTAACTACATTTTATGAAAAAAAATGGCTTTATTTTCTTGTTTCTTTCATTATCAGTAAGTGTATTCTCACAAAAAACATATCCGGATATTGTTCTGGAAACAAGTGAAGGAAATATGGTAGTAAAACTATATGCTGAAACACCTCTGCATTCTGAGAATTTTTTAAAACTAGTAAAAGAAGGTTATTATAATAATCAACTATTCCATAGAGTTATTAGTAATTTTATGATACAAGCCGGTGACCCAAACACCAAAAATGCAAAACCCAACGAAAGATTAGGAAATGGAGGTCCCGGATATACAATTCCAGCTGAATTTAATATCAACTATTATCATAAACGAGGAGCATTAGCCGCAGCACGCCAGGGCGATAACGTTAATCCAATGAAGGAATCCAGTGGCTCTCAATTCTATATAGTTCAAGGAAAGGTTTTTAAATTTGAAGAATTAAATGCTCTTGTTCAGCAAGCAAAACATGTTCCATTTTCTGATGAACAGATAGAGGTTTATACTTCTGAAGGAGGAAGTCCTCATTTGGATTACCAATACACTGTATTTGGTGAATTAATTGATGGTTTTGATGTCCTCGATAAAATAGCAACGAAACAAACTGATAAAAACAGCAGACCTCTTGAAGATGTAAAAATAATTAAAGCCTATCCCAGGAATAAATAATCATTATGTTAGATAAATTAAATAAGCTTAAACAAGAAATATCTGAACAGGTTGTCTCTTCACACCATGAGTTAGAAGAATTTCGTATTAAATATTTAAGTAAGAAAGGATTAATTACTCAGCTATTTGAAGAATTTAAAACATTAGCCCCAGATCAGAAAAAAACCATTGGCCAAAAAATCAATGAATTAAAACAACATGCATCTCACTCTTTCAAAACCTTTGAAGCATCTTTAAAGACGAATAATGTTTTTGTCAAAAACATTGATTATACATTACCTCCTGAGCCGTTTAAACCCGGTTCACGTCATCCTATTTCAATTGTAAGAAAAGAAATCTTTGAAATCTTTTCAAGGATTGGTTTTACTGTTTCCGAAGGCCCTGAAATTGAAGATGATTGGCATGTCTTCTCAGGCTTAAACTTCCCAAAAGAACACCCTGCCCGAGATATGCAAGATACTTTCTTTATTAACAGAGATCCTGATCATTTGCTTCGAACACATACTTCTTCAGTGCAAGTACGTATCATGGAAAACAGCGTTCCACCGCTTCGTAAAATCTTTCCCGGAAGAGTTTTTAGAAATGAAGCTATCTCAGCCCGATCGCACTGTATCTTTCACCAGGTTGAAGGATTATATATTGACACAGATGTATCTTTTGCAGATTTAAAACAAACCTTGTTGTATTTTTCTAAAGAATTTTTTGGAAAATCTACTCAAATACGATTAAGACCTTCCTTTTTCCCATTTACAGAACCATCGGCAGAACTAGATATATCTTGCTCAATTTGTGGAGGATCAGGTTGTAATGTATGTAAGTATACTGGCTTTGTTGAAATACTAGGTTGTGGTATGGTTGACCCTTATGTAATGGAAGCTTCAAATATAGATAGTGATAAATACACTGGTTTTGCTTTTGGAATGGGTATTGAACGTATTGCCATGTTGAAATATCAGATAAACGATATCCGTTACTTCTTTGAAAATGATATTCGCTTTCTTAAACAATTTTCCTGATCTAATCAAATAGTGAAGAATTTGTTCTATAGGTATTTATACCCAGATGTTTGAAAGCCAATTCAGTAGCTTCTCTTCCTCTTGGAGTTCTTTTAATAAGTCCTTCTTTAATAAGAAATGGTTCATAAACATCCTCAATTGTTCCAGGATCTTCACCAACAGCTGTGCCAATAGTATTTAAACCAACTGGACCGCCTTTGAATTTTTCAATAATAACTGAAAGAATCTTATTGTCAATTTCATCAAGTCCTAATTCATCAATATTCAATGCCTTTAAAGCATATTTGGTTATTTCAATATTGATTTTTCCGTCTCCTTTTACCTGTGCAAAATCTCTTACTCTCCTAAGCAATGCGTTTACAATTCTTGGTGTTCCACGAGATCTTCGAGCAATTTCATAACAGGCTTTTTCATCTATTTCAATATTAAGAATACCAGCAGATCTTTTTACTATAGTACTCAAAACATCCACATCATAATATTCCAAATGAGAATTGATACCAAATCTTGATCTTAAAGGACTGGTTAACAAACCTGAACGAGTAGTGGCTCCAATTAAAGTAAACTTATTTACAGTAAGTTGAACACTCCTGGCATTAGGACCTTTATCTATCATTAGATCAATTCTGAAATCTTCCATCGCTGAATACAAAAATTCCTCAATAACCGGACTCAATCTATGAATTTCGTCAATAAATAAAATGTCCTGATCTTCCAGGCTTGTAAGAAGTCCTGCCAAATCTCCGGGTTTTTCAAGTACAGGTCCAGAAGTACTTTTTATACTGCTGCCAATTTCATTCCGAATAATATATGCAAGAGATGTTTTTCCCAAGCCCGGAGGTCCCGATAAGAGAACATGATCCAGGGCTTCATCTCGTAACTTAGCAGCCTCAACAAATATTTTCAAATTTTCCACAATCCTTTTCTGTCCTTTAAATTCTTCAAAATTCTGAGGTCTAACTGCTAAATCATAATCCTGTTCCTTATCATACAATCCGTCTTTTCGAATATCAAAGTTCTCTTCCATTCCTGCTATTTCTATTTTATTATTAAAGTGTTATCGTCCGGAAAATCAATCTTAACACCATTAATTCTATATTCTTTACCATCCTCATAACTAATCGTAACAATAATATTCCCTTCCATATCGTATTTTTTCCAATGCTTATCTGCTATACCGCTGGTATAGAATTGTTCTTCCTTAATTTCTGCATTCGGATAATAATATTTATGCTTTCCCTCAGGATTTCCTTGAATATATTCACCATCAAACATTACAGTTCCATCAGAATAGAAGTATTTCCATCTTCCATCTCTTAATCCTGTAATGTATTTTCCTTTTGCAATAAAATCATTGATTTTTACAGTCCATTCTCCTTCTTTCTCTCCATCGAAATATTCTCCTTCTGAAATTATATTACCATTTTTATCATATTCAGTATACATGCCTTCTTCTTTGCCATTGTAAAATTCTTCCTCAATTAATAGTTCTCCTGTTTCATAATACCATTTCCATACTCCACTTTCTTTCCCTTTTTCATAATTTCCAATTTGTTCAATACCGCCTCCTTCAAAATAAAACTCCCATTTCCCATCTCGCAAATTGTTTTTATATTTTCCTTTAGCACGAATATTTCCATCGAGATAAAAATCCCGCCAATCTCCTTCTTTTTTTCCTTCCTTATCAATAATTCCAATAGAAAGGAGCTTGCCATTGTCATCGAATATTCTTGATTTGATAATTGTTCCCACTTTATCATAAGTTTTATGAATTCCAACAGCTACATCATTTGCATATGGTCCCTTTTCTAAAAGATTTCCCTGTTCATCGAATTTTTCTTTAATCACCACATTTTTTTCTTCCTCACTAGCCTCTTCAATAAGCTTACCATCCTGATAATAAAGAGTCAAAACTAATTTTCCAAGTTCATTGTATTCTTTGTAATACCCATTAAGCAAACCATCTTTATAGTTAAGTTCCTTTTTTACTTTCGTGCCAGAATAAAATTCTTTCCATGTACCTGTTTTTTCATTTTTATCATTGTACCTGTTTATTCGTTGTCTTTCACTCAACAAACCTTTGCTGTATCTTTTTATTGTAATGATTCTACCATCCTGACTATACTCTATGCTTGTTCCGTCTTTTTCATTTTTAGAATAGCTAACCTCTTCCTGCAAAGATCCATCCAAATAATAATAATAAGCTAAACCTTCTATTATATCATTAACATACAACTCTTTACTTTTTATATTTCCAATATATTCAGGTCTTGTTCTGTTTGTATAGTACTCATAATAATATCCATTCTTTTTACCAACCAGAAAGTTTAATTTTTTAATTGTATCACCAGTACTATTATAAAAAATCCATATACTATCAAGCAAGAAATTTTTTCTGTTGCCTTCTGATTTTAAAATTCCGGTTGTATAAAAGGTTTTCCAATAACCTTCAGGTTTTCCATTTTTCATATAACCTTCACTAAGTTTTTTCCCGTTAGGATAGTAAAGAATATTATACCCATTTGGATTTATTTCTTCTTGAGCAAAGGAAATGCTTACAATAAAAAGTAATATGCTCAGAATTATTAGTTTATTTTTCATTCTAGAGCCCTAATTTATTTGAAATATCCAACATTCTTCTTATTGGTTTTTCAGCTTGTACTATTAATTCTTTATCAAGAATAAGTTCTGGCATCTCATATTTTAATGCAATGTATATTTTCTTAACGGAATTCAATTTCATGAAATTACAATCATTGCAAGCACATGTTGAATCTTTTGGCGGAGCAGGAATGAATACTTTATCTGGATTATACTTTTTCATTTGATGTATTATTCCAGATTCTGTGGCAACAATGTATTTTTCAGAATTATCATTCTTGGTAAAATTTAGCAGTGAAGCTGTTGAGCCTATATGATCTGCAATCAATAAAATTGGTCTTTCACATTCAGGATGAGCAATCAATTTAGCATCAGGATTTTGTTTTTTTATTTCAAGAATTCTTTCCAATGAAAATTCTTCATGAACATGGCAAGCTCCATTCCAGATTACCATATTTCTATTTGTTTTACTATTTATATAATTACCAAGATTTCTGTCTGGTGCAAATATTATCTTTTCTTCTTTTGGCAAACTTTCTACGATACCTAAGGCATTAGTTGAAGTGCAGATAATATCAGTTAAAGCTTTGATTTCAGCTGTTGTATTTACATAACTAATTACGGTATGATCAGGAAATTTTTCTTTGAATTTTTTAAACTCCCCAGGATCACATGAATTAGCAAGAGAGCAGCCAGCATTTAAATCGGGCAATAATACTTTTTTTGATGGATTTAAAATTTTTGCAGTTTCTGCCATAAAATGAACTCCTGAAAAAAGAATAATATCAGCATTAGTCGATTCCGCCTTTCTCGCAAGAGCAAGACTATCACCAACAAAATCAGCTAAATCCTGAATTTCTCCTTCCTGGTAATAGTGAGCTAAAATGATAGCATTCTTTTCTTTCCTGAGAATGTTAATTTCATTTATCAGATCAATTTCAGGATCAATTTTTATATTTAAAAACCCAAATTTTTGTAAATCACCTTTATTAACATTTTCCAACATCTTATTTTATAATTATAATAAAATTAAATATTTCTTTATGATGATAATAGGGTGTTGATTTTGTTTAAAATAATATGTTATAGCATTAGGATAATTCGTAATTAAGAAATTATTGAAACCTTATGAACAAGGATACTAATTACAACTATTTAATAATTAGTAATTAGCAAACAATTCAACAAGTTGTTGAAAACATAATGAGTGAAAAAAATAAAAAATATTCTCATTTATTATTTGTTCAATTTATGTTAAAAATACAACAATTTTAAGTGACATCATTTTTTGGAATACTCAAAAAAAATTAAATATGATCTTGCAATAAGAAAGTCAAGATATTTTTATTGAAAATTATTTTTAGAATTCAACATGGTATTAACAATATATTGTTAAATGAAAATTTAAGTATGTTGGAGTTTTTTTTCATCGGTATTGTTGTTTTTTTGTTGCCTCAACAAGGCAATTACTATTCATTTATAAAAACTGTATATTTGTGCTGATAAAATCTATTTGAAAATGAAAATTGCAATTGCCAGTGATCATGCTGGATATGAGATGAAACAGCACCTGATGGAATTTTTAAAGAAGAAGGGATATGAATTAAAAGATTATGGTTCTTATTCGGCGGAAAGTTCAGATTATCCTGATTATGCACATCCATTTGCCTATGCAATTGAAAACAATGAATTCGATGCTGGTATTTCATTGTGTGGAAGTGGAAATGGAATAAGTATTACAGCAAATAAACATGCTGGAATTAGATCGGCTATTTGTTGGGATGTAGAACTGGCTGAATTGGCTAGAAAACACAATAATGCTAATATTTGTGCTTTGCCCGCACGTTTTATAGATAATTCAAAGGCTGAAAGAATAGTTGATGTATTTTTAACTACAGATTTTGAAGGGGGAAGACATCAGAGAAGAATTGATAAGATACCCATTTAATAATTGTTTTTATGCTTTCAAATACTTCGCGTTATGCTATAAGAGCATTAATTTACTTAGCAATTAATAACAAAGAAAAAGAGAAGATTGGTATTAAAAAAATTGCCGAAGATCTTGATATTCCATCGCCTTTTCTGGGAAAGATATTACAAACACTTGCCAAAAAGAGAATCCTCTCTTCTACAAAGGGTCCAAATGGAGGTTTCTATGCCTCAGAAGAAACAATGGAAACGACATTAATGGATATTATAAAAATAATTGATGGAGATGATCTTTTTGACAAGTGTTTGATAACAAATAAAGCCTGTAGTGATGTAAAAGGGAGTAAGTGTTCATTGCACGATCATTATGAATCTATCAGAAAGAATTTAACGAATATGTTTTCTGATTATACCATTGGAAAGCTGGCCCAGGAATACAAAAGCTCTAAGATCAAGATAGATTTGTAGTTTTTTTAGTGTAAAGTGTATAGAACAGAATTCCCACAATTATTCCAATGATATCAGCAAAGAGATCCTGCCATGAACCATCTCGATCGAAGATGAAATACAATTGAATCAATTCTGTAAGTGCTGCATAGACAATAGCTATAAATGCAATTAATGATATAATTGCTAAGTTAATATTCCTGTTTTTTGCTCTGAACTCGATTATTATTAAAATTTCAAGTCCGAGAAACAAAATAAAATGCACGTATTTATCTAGATGATTGATTTTGAGAATATTCTTTTTTGGCAAATTTTCGCCGGATGTAAATAGTAATACAGCTATGAGGATTGCCCAGCATAAAGTTTTCCAGTAATTGTAAAAGAAAGTTTTCAATGGAACTGATATTGTTGTAGGAGAAAAGAAGGCATTATTTATTTAGTAAGAGCAAATTTTTCTTGCCCCAATATTTACTGGAAAATGATTCTACACTGCTTGATTTTAGACTTAAAGCTAAAGCATCATTCCAGGTACCATTGGAGATATAGTAGAAGGCCTGACTAAGACTTGCCTCTGTTTCATCACCCCAATCCTTGCTCACGTCATCCTCAGCAACACAATCTGGAATTAAGCCATCGAAATAATCACCATATCCATCAGCATTCAGCATTTGAACAGTTACCGGAAACAAATACCAATCCTGAAAATCAAATCCATACATACCTACAGGTTTACCATGAGTTGGAGCTCCTACGGTTAGCACCTCCATGTGGGGTTCTAGTGAATTGATGACCAATTCACTGGCAGAGGCGGAGTTTCTGGTAGTAATAAAAAATACCCTGTCCAGATCGAGATTAAGTTCAATTTCAGATAAGTAAGTTGTAGCGTTATAGACTTCCCCAACATTATCATTATGCACAGAAGAATAAAAAATTTTATTTACAGCATCAGCCGGCATAATAATTTCACACATTTCTTTTGCAAGACTTATATAACCTCCTCCGTTGTATCTTAAATCAACAATTAATTCACTTATGCTATTTGCTTTAAAATAGGCAATAACTTCTTCAAGCTCTTCCTGGCTGTAGCCAAGAAAACTATCATAAACCAAATATCCTGTTTGATTACCAGATACATTATAAATATCTGAAAAAAGCACACCATTCATAGTGATCTCTGATTTTTCAAGTGTTATTGTATGCAATTGATAGCTATCGTTATAAATGTCAAAAGTAAAAGTTGCCGGGTTGTAATCGAAAAAGGAGTCAAAATCATCAAATAAGGATGCCGGTATTCCATTCAATGTATTGATTATATTACCTCTTCGAATACCAAGTTCATAGGCTTCAGAGTTTTCATAAACCAAGGCGACCCGAAGGATACCCTCAGCATCAAACTTTAGCATAAAACCGAATCCAAAGTATGTCCCTTCATCAAACAATGCCTCCACAGTTTCTTTTTTATCAATAAAACTCCAATAATCAGGTGGGGTGTACTTCATCGCTTCAAGAAGATCTGAAGGAGAACTGTACTGGAAAATATCAAGTTCCGGTATTTCTTCGTTCCACAAATACATGTAGTTCATCACCTCATCCACCCAGATCAGTACACTATCTTCACTACTATAAGAATTTGAATCGTCTTTATCGTTGCAAGAGATAAGAAATGTTGCTCCCAATAAAAAAAAGACAAGAAATTGATAAATATGCCTCATGCTTCCGTTTTGAAATGTGATTACTACAAAAATTGTACGAAAAATGATTGTTTTCGATACAATAAGACAAAATAATTTTTATTTTGATGGTATAATTTGCATTTATTTTAACCCGAATTTATGAAAGTAATTGCATTATCTGCCTTATGTGTTGATTATTTTCCTGAGCAAGAATTGAGTAGACCCGGTGGTAATAGTCTGAACTTTGCAATACATTCAAAAAATTTCGTAAATCAAAAAGTAGCAGTTGCTGGATATCTTGGAGAGGATGCCGAAGCGAAACAAATAATGAAATTATTAAAAGATAAGGGCATCAATACACATCTTCTTTATACAAAGGAAGGAAGGACTGCCTCTAATAAGTTGTACAACACACCAGAAGGGGAGAGATATTCTAAACCAGGCGAATGGAAAGATGGGGTTTATAATAATTTTCAATTTTCTGAATCTGATTATTCAAAGATTTTTGAATATGACCTGATTGCAATTCCATTTACAGACAGAAATCTTGAGAGAATAATTGAGAGGAATAGTCCAGGGAAGAAAATAGTGGTAGATTTTCTTCATTTTGATGATAAGAATTCGATATCAAAATATCTTCCATTTATCGAAATAGCTTTTGTAAGTGCTCAAAAAGAAAATATTGTCAATCTTGAGCACCTGGCTGAAGAGCAGAAAAAAATGATTGTTGCTACTTTAGGGGCTGAAGGCAGTCTTGTTTTTTATAAGAAAAAGAGATATTTTCAACCTGCAATAGAGGTAGGCAAAGTAATTGATACTACGGGCTGTGGGGATGCTTATCAGGCTGCCTTTAGTATAACTTATTTTCAAAATAGAAATATTGAAGAAGCGATGCTAAAGGGTGCTCAGATAGCATCGGGTGTACTTAAAAATTATGGAGGAGTGGGATAGTTTTAAATTTTTTCCCACTTGGTACCTTCATTTGTATCTTTCAAAGAAATACCCATTTCAGCAAGTCGATCACGGATAATGTCGGAAGTTTCGAAATCTTTATTTTTTCGGGCATCCAATCTCAGATTAATAATCAATTGAATTAATTTTTCTTCATTGTCAGAATTTTTCCCTGTAATTTCCTGTTTTATACCTAAAATATCTTTTGTAACACTTGTCATAAAATGTTTAAGTGACTCAAGGTCTTTTGCAGAGATTGTTTCTTTGCCTTCGGTAAGAAGATTTATGAATTTTACTCCCTCGAATAATTGGGCTATTGCAATTGGAGTATTCATGTCGTTGTTAAGTGCATCAAAACATTTCGTAATAATTTTTTTGATGTCAAATGTAGAAGTGTTAGAAGCCTTTATATCTTCCAGAATTTCTATGGCTTTCATCAACTTATGCATTCCCTTTTCTGAGGCTTGCAGTGCCTCATTTGAAAAATCAAGCGTGCTCCTATAATGTGCCTGAAGGATAAAAAAGCGAATATTCATTGGGCTGTAAGCACGGGTAAGTTTTTTATGACTGCCGGCAAAAAGTTCACGTAAAGTGATAAAGTTATTTAAAGAGCGGGCCATTTTTTGGCCATCGATAGTAATCATATTGTTGTGTACCCAATATCTGACATGCTCATGTCCATTGGCTGCAACAGATTGTGCAATCTCACATTCGTGATGAGGAAACATTAAGTCCAGTCCTCCACCGTGTATATCGAATGTTTCCCCAAGATATTTTGTGCCCATGGCTGAACATTCCAAATGCCATCCGGGAAATCCATCACTCCATTCAGAAGGCCATTGCATGATGTGATCCGGCGTTGCTTTTTTCCAGAGAGCAAAATCCAAGGGATTTTTTTTATCAGTTTGACCGCTTAAGCTTCGAGTATTGTTAAGCATATCTTCGATATTTCTTCCGGAGAGTTTACCATAAGAGTATTTTTTATTGTACGCCTCAATATCGAAATATACTGAACCATTCACTTCATATGCATAGCCGTTGGCAAGTATTTTTTCAATCATTTGTTGCTGCTCAATAATATGTCCGGAAGCCTGGGGCTCAAGACTGGGTGACAATGTATTGAGCATTCCCAGCACGTGTTGAAATTCAAGCTTATACTTTTGAACGATTTCCATGGGTTCTAATTCCTCAATCTTGGCTTTCTTTGCTATTCGGTCTTCGCCTTCACCACTTACTTCATCTTCCAAATGGCCAACATCTGTAATATTTCTGACGTAACGTACTTTATATCCCAAATACAAAAGGTATCTATATAAAACATCAAAGGTAATTGCCATTCTTACGTGACCTAAATGAGGTTCACTGTAAACAGTTGGTCCACACACATACATCCCGACAAAAGGAGAATTTAATGGAATAAATTGTTCAACTTTTTTTGACAGGGTATTGTATAAATGTAGTTTGTGATCCATGTTTATATATATAATATTAATGCAAGCATGACAAAGGTAAAAATTATTCTAGCCGATGAATTTTAAATTTTAATATTAAAATTAACCGAAATAGAAATAATATGGAAGGGACGAATAATTACGAGTAATTTCCTTTAAACAATATGCATCAACGCGGCTTCATAACCAATCTCAAATATTTCATTTGCTTTGTGCAAATCAAAAAGTCCATATTCTTTAAGCTTTTCAGGTTCAATAAAAACGTCCGCTTCAGTTTTTTTTACATTAATCTCAGATGCTATTGCAAGATGAAAAGCTCTTTCAATAACCTGTACAGGATGATGAATTTTATTCTTTTCTCCAATAGGATTGGTATGTACAGCGATTATTTTACTGCATTTGTCTTTAAGTGGTTTAATAGGTAAATTGTCCATAATGCCTCCATCGATATAAGAAATACCATTTATTTCAGCTGTTTTAAACAACAAAGGAATACTTGAAGAAGCAACCAATAAATCAATCAAAATTCCTTTATCAAAATAGGCTATTTCACCCTTTTGAAAATTTGTTGCTGCAATGATTAGAGGAATATTCAAATCTTCAACATATTTAGTACGCAAGTTATTTGAGAGTAACTTTTTTAATCCCTTTGTGTCAAAAAAGCCAGACCGGGGAAATGCCAATCGAAAAAAATCATGGATCTTTTTGTTTGAAAAAATATCTAAGATTTCACGAGGATGATATCCATCTGCATAAAAAGCACCTGCCAGGGCACCAGCACTTACACCTGAAAATATATCGATCTTAATTTCTTTTTCATTCAATGCCTGGAGTACGCCCAGATGCGCTAATCCTCTGACCGCTCCACCACTGAGAGCAAGACCAGTTTTGTATTTTTTTCCAAATAAGCCCATAGTAGTAAATCATGCAACTAAAACTTAATACCTTTGTTATAGAGTAAAAGTATATAATTATGAAACCCCGTATAGCCTTTTTTGACACAAAACCCTATGATAAGGAAAGTTTTAGTGAAATAAATAAAAAATTCGGATTTGAAATCAAGTTTTTCAAATATCACCTTACTGAAGATAATATTGTATTAGCTCAAAATGCAGATGTAATCGTAATTTTTGTGAATGACCTCATCAATTCGTCGATGATTGATAAGCTGGTTTCTTATGGTGTGAAACTTATCGCTTTGAGATGTTCCGGATTCAATAATATTGACTTGAAATCCGCCAAAGGAAAAATTAAGGTCGTACGAGTACCGGCATATTCACCAAACGCTATTGCAGAACATACTGTGGCATTGATGCTGACTCTCAACCGAAAGATTCATAGAGCTTACTACAGAACACGTGATGCTAATTTTTCATTGCATGGTTTAATGGGATTTGATATGCAAAACAAAACTGCCGGAGTAATTGGTACCGGGAAAATAGGGAAGACCCTTATTCGTATTTTATCAGGATTTGAAATGAAGGTTCTGGCATATGATCCTTTTCCGGATTGTGATTATGCAAATGTTGCCGGATTTGAATATGTTGAACTTCAGAAATTGTTTAATGAATCGGATATAATTTCCCTGAACTGCCCGCTAACAAAAGAAACGGAATATCTGATAAACAAAAAAACGATTGAATTGATGAAGATGGGAGTAATGCTAATTAATACCGGCAGAGGGAAATTAATAAAAAGCTATGATTTAATTCAAGCATTAAAATCTGGCAAAATTAGTTCAGCCGGACTGGATGTTTATGAAGAGGAAAGTGAGTATTTTTTTGAGGACTTATCAGATTGGGTTATCACAGATGATATTCTGGCGCGTTTATTAACATTCAATAATGTTATTATTACATCGCACCAGGGATTTTTTACTATAGAAGCCATGACGAATATTGCTCAAACTACGATGAAAAATATTAGTGATTTCGTTTCTGGGGAAGAATTGAAAAATGAGGTATCTGTTTAAAATTCTAAATAATAGTTCTGTCTCCCAGATTTTTTGAAAAGCGTTTTCGAAGGTCATTTAATACCATTAACTTTTGCTGAAGCAGAACCAGGCTTTCAGAATCTGCATTTTTTTGCGCTATAACTATTTCCTGTTGTGTATTCTTTATCAAATCAATTACTTTTTTATTCTTGAATGCCATAACAAATTCCGGAACAATTTCTTTTAGTTTCAGCTCATCTTCCTGATGTAGTACCTCCTTTTTCCGCCAAATGGTACTTAACTCATAACTATCGGTTGTGAGATCAACAGCTACTCTGCAAATATCCGGATTCTCATGATGAGTAAAGTAGTAATCACTGAAAGCTTCCTTAGAATTATACATACGCAGAACTTCAGAGTAGATCAATTTGTATACTGGGTGCTCAAATTCCAACTCATCGTCTCTCATCTCTCTGACAATGTAATTGAGTACGGTAAGATTTTCATCCTCATTCAAATTAAATTCTCTATCAGCAAATCGCAATAAAATTTCCATGAGGTCTTTCTCGTGAGGAAAATCATTGCCAATTTTTAACTCTGGCTTTGGTTTAGTTTTATTAGGTGGTTGATATTCAGGAACGTAATTTGATTTTTTTGAATATTCATAGGCTTTATTGCGCCTAATTTTAAATGTCTCATTGTACAGAACACCTTCATCAATATCCAGAATTTTACTGCATTCCCGAATGTAGACTGATCGGGCTATGTTATCGGGAATTATGGATATAGACCGAACAACATCTGAAATAAGAGTGGCCTTCTTTATTGGATCACTTTCTGCATCTTTGAGGAGCAAGCGTGTTTTAAACTTAATAAAGTCAGATTCATTTTGAGCAATGAAATCAAGAAATTCTGCATTACTATGTGAGCGGGCAAAAGAATCCGGATCTTCACCCTCCGGAAGCAACATTACCTTAACGTTCAATCCTTCTTCAAGAATTAGATCAATTCCTCTTAAGGAAGCTTTTATTCCGGCTTCATCTCCATCATAAAGAACAGTAACATTTTTTGTAAAGCGTTTAATGAGGCGTATTTGTTCATGTGTCAGTGCAGTTCCGGAAGATGCAACAACATTTTCAATGCCTTCCTGGTGCATACTGATGACATCTGTATAGCCTTCAACAAGAAAACACTTATCATTTTTAATGATGTCTTTCTTGGCAAAGAAGAGGCCATATAGAACGTGACTTTTGTGGTAAATATCAGATTCCGGAGAATTCAGATATTTTGCAGCTTTCTCATCTTTCTTTAAAATTCTTCCTCCAAAACCAATTACCTGCCCGGAAATGCTGTGGATAGGGAAGATTATTCTACCTGCAAAACGATCGAACTGATAGTTACCCTTATCTATGCTTAAGCCTGTTTTAGTAAGGTAATCAAGCTTATATCCTTTATCAATTGCAAGTCGTGTAAATGCATCACGTTGTTCCAATGAATAGCCCAATTGAAACTTTTCAATGGTATTTTCACGAAAACCTCTTTCCTTAAAATAACTTAAGCCAATGACTTTGCCTTCTTCTCTGCTGAACAGCCATTCCTTGAATTGTTTTGAAGCAAATTCAGATACAGAAAGCAAACTCTCACGTTCATTGATGTCTTTTCTGTCTTCATCGCTCAGTTCTTTTTCTACAATCTCAATGTTGTATTTTTTTGCCAGGTACTTTAAGGCCTCAGGATAAGATAGTTTTTCATGTTCCATGAGGAAGCTAACAGCATTACCGCCTTTTCCTGAGCTGAAACATTTGAAAATCCCTTTTGCCGGACTAATGAAAAATGAAGGAGTTTTTTCATCGGTAAAAGGGCTTAATCCCTTGTAATTTGCACCTGCCTTTTTCAATTTCACGAAGTCACTGACAACTTCAACAATATCGGTTGTTGCAAATATTTTATCGATGGTAGGCTGATCAATCATAGAATGAAATCAACAGAATTTGACGGCCTGTAAAAATACTATTTTTTAATCAGACTGAGGTCTGGTATGTAGTGATAGTTAATCGATTTGACTATTTTTGTTTTCAGGCTTTTTAAATATAGGTTGATGAAAAAACTGGTGGTTCTTACAGGCTCAGGTATTAGTTCCGAAAGTGGATTAAAAACTTTTCGCGAATCAGGTGGGCTATGGGAAAATTATGACGTCATGCAAGTTGCCAGTTATGATGGTTGGTTAATGGACAGGGAGCTTGTTTTGAAATTTTATAATGATAGAAGAGAACAACTTAAAAAGGCAGTTCCTAATGCAGGTCATTCGGGTTTGGTAGAACTTGAGGAGTATTACGATGTATATATTGTCACTCAAAATGTAGATGATTTGCATGAAAGAGCAGGCAGCCGGAATGTTTTGCATTTGCACGGAGAATTAATCAAGGCTCGAAGTACAGGAGATGAAACCCTGGTATATGATATTGGTTACAATAGCATTACCATAGGCGATAACTGTGAGAATGGACATCAATTAAGGCCGCATATAGTCTGGTTTGGAGAACCGGTTCCGGCAATTGAAGAAGCTGCACAAATTGTTAGTAATGCTGATATTCTGGCGGTTATTGGAACATCGCTGGTTGTGTATCCGGCTGCAGGTCTTATTGATTATGCAGCTTCTGACGTCCCGATCTTTGTAATTGACCCGAATGAAGTGAAAGCACCCTCTCAAAAAAATGTTGAATTTATTAAAGAGAAGGCAAGTGTAGGGGTGAATATTTTGAAGGAAAGACTAATCAGTAAAAAATAATTCAATCCATGAAAAAATTAATCTTATTGCTTGTAATTATTATGCCGATGAGCATATATGCCCAAAGATTTCATGGTGGATTGATAGGAGGTTTTAATGTCAGTCAAATTGATGGAGATGCTATGTATGGATTTAATAAGGCCGGATTGGTAGGTGGTGCATTTGTATTTACTGATTTTACTGAGAAGTGGGGAGCACTGATGGAAATCAGGTATTCGGCAAAAGGATCTGCTACACCAAAAAATGATCTTCGAAATATCAGAATTCGATTGCAATACATTGAAATACCTCTTGTGGTTAAATATGAAATAGTAAAGAAACTGGATATTCAGGCTGGGATTTCATTTGGTTACCTTTTCAATGCGGCCAGAGACGATGGATATGGCTACGTAAAATTTGAAAATCTTGATAATAGAACAGACCTTTTAATTTGCGCAGGATTGAGTTATTCGATTTTTGAGAAATTTGATATCGGCATCAGGTACTCTTATTCAATGTTTCCAATAGCAGGAAGGTATGCCAATGCAAATTATGATACAGGGGCATTGTTTAATAGTGTTGTTACATTCGGGTTTTATTTCATACTCGGGTAACTAACCAAAGAAGAAATAGGTGAGGAGGATGGCTGTTATAATAGCAGTAAAGTCAGCTATCAAACCACAGCTGAGTGTATATCTTGTCCGGCTTATGCCAACAGCTCCATAATAAACTGCCAGGGTGTAAAAAGTAGTTTCTGTTGATCCCTGTAAAATGGAAACTAGTCTGCCCGCAAAACTTTCCGGTCCAAATTGTTCTTTATTGTATAATATTTCAGCCATCATACCACGAGCACCACTTCCACTTAAGGGTTTCATAAGGGCCGTAGGCAATCCATCAACAAATCGAGTATCTACTCCAAGTGAAGCGAAGAACCATCCAACGCTATCCGTTATCAAATCTAAGGCTCCTGATGCTCTGAACACTCCAATGCCAAACAACATAGCAACAAGATAAGGGATTATTTTAATAGCTACCTGAAAGCCTTCTTTGGCTCCTTCAATGAAAGTCTCGTAGAGATTGATTTTTTTCTTAATGCCAGCAAAAAAGAAAAAAATTATGAAACCAAACAGAATAAAGTTACCCACTAAACTTGTAGCTATATACATTTGATGTGGAGAGAGAGAACTCAGATATGCAAATAAACTGCCTACAATTATACTTAGCACACCAAGATATGCAAAAACAATTTTATTAAACAAATTAATTCGTTGAACGATAGAAACAGCCAATAATCCAGCTAGTGTTGAGAAAAACGTTGTTAATAATAAGGGCAGAAAAACTTCAGTAGGATTTATAGCCCCAGCAGCAGCCCGAATACCAAGAATACTGATCGGGATAAGAGTTAAACCAGATGTATTCAAAACCAGAAACATGATTTGCGCATTTGAAGCAGTGTCTTTTTTTGGATTGATTTCCTGAAGATCTTTCATTGCTTTCAGACCAAGTGGAGTAGCAGCATTATCAAGGCCCAACATATTTGCACAAAAGTTCATCATCATTGAACCCATAGCCGGATGCTTATCCGGAACCTCAGGAAATATTTTTCGGAAAAAAGGAGCGAATAACCAGGATAGCATATTTATAGCACCACCCTTTTCACCTATTCGCATGATGCCCAACCATAATGTCATAATACCAATAAGGTAAATGGATATTTGTATACTGGCGTCAGCCGATGCAAAAGTTGATTTCACTATTTCGGGGAAAACATCCCGGTCGGCGATGGTGAATGTTGTCCAAAAGCTGATATCCAAACCATTCTGTAGGAAGTAAAATGCGGTACGAATAATTGCTACGAGAAGAGCGGCAATAAAAAATCCTATCCAGATATAATTCAGTACCATTAGGTAAAAATATAACTATGCAAGTGCAAAATCAAGTTGTTTCTTAGGTAAGTTTGTGCGCAGAACTATAATTTTTATAGGGTCACCTAATTGAAATTTATTTTTTGTATGTCTTCCTATGAGACAATAATTATCTTCGTCATACTCATAAAAATCATCTATCATATCGCGTGTAGCAATCAATCCCTCACATTTGTTTTCAATGATTTCAACGAATAAACCAAATTCCGTAACGCCTGAGATGATACCATCAAATTCCTTTCCCACTTTATCCTGCATGAATTCCACTTGTTTGTATTTGATGGAAGCTCTTTCTGCTTCAACGGCTCGTTGTTCCATATCAGATGAATGGCGACAACGATTTTCGTATTTGATTTTACTTTTTGAGGCAGCGCCATTCATATAATCTTGTAGCATGCGATGCACCATCATATCAGGGTAACGCCTGATAGGAGAGGTGAAATGAGTATAATACTTAAAGGCAAGACCGTAATGGCCAATATTGGTTACAGAGTATACAGCCTTTGCCATCGAACGTACTGCCAATGTTTCAATAATATTTTGTTCTGGCTTTCCCTTTACATCTTTTAGTACTGAGTTAATAGTATCTGAAAATTTGTTTGTATCGGTGAGCATAATATTGTGCCCGAATTTTCTAACAAAACCGGCAAACTTTTGCAATTTTTCCTGATTGGGTTTGTCGTGAATCCGGTAGACAAATGTTTTTTTCTCTTTTTTATCTTGTTTGTCTCCAATGAAAGTCGCTACTCTTTTGTTTGCTAAAAGCATAAATTCTTCAACTAGTTCATTAGATAAACCATGCTCTCTGAATTTGACTCCAAGGGGTTTGCCTTTATCATCAATGTCGAATTTAACCTCTTCGCGTTCAAATGAGATTGCACCTTTTGCAAATCTGTCTTTTCTTAATTTTTGAGCCAGGTCATTCATTATTTGCAATTCATCTGAAAGATCACCATCCTTTGTATCAATTCTTTCCTGTGCTTCCTTGTATGTAAACCTTCGATCTGAATAGATAATGGTTTTTCCAAACCATTCATCCAGGAGATTCGCATTTTTATCGAGCTCAAAAACAGCAGAGAAACAAAGTTTTTCTTCCTGGGGACGCAAAGAGCATAAATTGTTAGATAAATGTTCTGGCAACATAGGCACAACTCTATCTACCAGGTAAACAGATGTTGCTCGTTGGTATGCTTCAGATTCAAGTAAGGTTTTTGGTTTTATATAATGTGTAACATCTGCAATATGAATTCCTATTTGCCAGTTGCCATTCTCAAGTTTTTTTATAGAAAGCGCATCATCAAAATCCTTGGCATCATCGGGATCTATAGTGAAGGTTGTAACCTTTCTGAAGTCTTTTCTTTCTTTGTAATCGTTTTCAGTTATTGCCTCACTAATCTCTTCAGCAGCATCTTCCACTTCCTTATTGAATTTATAAGGCAATCCGAATTCTGCAAGTATTGCATGCATTTCAGTTTCATTTTCTCCGGGTTCTCCAAGAACTTCAATGATCTCTCCAAAGGGATTTTTTGCCTTTTCAGGCCAGGAAGTAATATTTACAAATACTTTCTGGCCGTTTTGAGCCCCTTTCAATTGATCAAGAGGAATGAATATATCGTAGGGCATACGGCGGCTATCGGAGATACAGAATGCGTAACGATCTGATATTTCAATTGTACCAACAAAATTATTGTGCGCTCTCTCCAATACTTCTACTACTTCTCCTTCAGGATTCAAATTTTTCTTGCGTGCAAAAAGATAAACCTTTACTAAATCACCATTAAGAGCATGGTGTAAATTTTTTTGTGAAATGAAAATATCTTCATCCATGGTATCTGATACCACGAATCCATAACCACCAGCAGTGATTTCAATCTTGCCAATAACATTCCCGCCTTTTGATTTCATTTTGAATTTTCCAGGATACATTTCTTCAATGTAGTCTTCGTCTTTTAGTGCTGTTAACGAAGCGAGAATATACTTTCTCTCCTCAGAATTTCTAATTAGTAATTGTTTTGCCAGTTGTTTGTAGTTATAAGTTCGAGAAGGATTTTTAGCGAAGACTCCAAGGACACGATTTCTCAGACTTGCTTTGTCCAGATTACTACCTGATTTTTTTTTATTATGTCTGGTCATTTTAATGAGTTGTTCATTATGCAAAGTAAGCATTATCTCAGAGCTTTTAATGCATTTTGATATTTCAGCAATTAATTAATTTCTAAATGACAATAAGCATAGTTTCAAATTTGCCAATTATCTAGCAAGCGAATATGTTAATTTGAATTGGTAGAAGGAGCTTGTAAGCACCATATAAACAATGCTTTATGAACTTTCATGAAATATGATATGTAAAAGATTTTGAAAATGTCAATGTTTTATTGTTATTTTTGCAGCCGGTTAACTTGTATTGTCCTTATTTATACTTACGCAGTATTGTAAAAATTTACTACAATTTGATATAAGCATTAATAATTAGATGCATCGAAAAAATAAGTATAATTAGTGCAAAATATCTGCTGGTGAAAAAAAAATCTTACTATATATTGACCTACGCTAACGTCTCTCCCGATTTTTATTTTAGAGATTTCCGATTCATTTGAATTATCAATTCAGATTAAAAACTATTGCATGGACATTGAAGGAAAATTGTTTAAAAAATTTCTTGAAAGGCAAGATGCCCTTGAAAAGCATCATGTTGAGTTTGCTAAAGGCAAGCAGGATGCTAAGGGGAAACTTACTGCAAGAGAAAGAATTGATTTGCTTCTTGACCCTGGATCATTCAATGAAATAGATGCTTATTCTAGAACATCATTTACAGATTCAAATTTCGGAAGAATTGTTGATGCCTATGGTGATGGTGTAATCATTGGCCATGGGAAAATTACCGGAAGGACTGCCTTTGTATACTCTCAGGATTTTACAGTAATGGGTGGTTCACTTGGATCAGTTCATGCTACAAAAATTGCAAAGATCCAAGATATGGCATTGAAAATGGGAGCGCCTATCATTGGTATTATTGATTCCGGAGGAGCAAGAATCCAGGAAGGGGTTGCCAGTCTTGCAGGTTATGCATCTATTTTCAAGAGAAATGTAGAATCTTCAGGGGTAATACCTCAGATATCTGTTATTATGGGACCCGCTGCTGGTGGTGCTGTATATTCTCCTTCTATTACAGATTATGTGTTTATGACAAACAATACAAGTTATATGTTTGTGACCGGACCAAATGTTGTTAAAGAAGTTCTGAATGAGGATGTAAGTGCTGATGAATTAGGCGGAGCGATGGTACACATGAAAAAAAGTGGAGTTGCTCAATTTGTATATGAAGATGAAGAGAACACACTTTTAGGAGTTAAAAAGCTATTATCCTATATTCCTTCTAACAACCTGGAAAATCCGCCCAGAGTTGAAATGTGTGATATGAATATTGATTCTGAGCCCAGATTACGTGACATTGTTCCTGATGATACCAACAAACCCTATGATGTTAAAGATGTCATATCGTTGATTATGGACAAGGACAGCTTTTTTGAAATTGCTGAGTATTACGCACAAAATGTTATTGTTGGATTCGGACGCTTAGTAGGACAGACTATTGGAATTCTTGCCAACCAACCAAAAAATATGGCAGGTGTTCTTGATATAGATTCTTCGGTTAAGGGAGCAAGATTTATTAGATTTTGTGATTGCTTCAATATTCCTATCCTTACTCTTGAAGATGTGCCTGGCTTTTTACCCGGTATTGACCAGGAGCATAATGGAATAATAAGACATGGAGCTAAACTGCTTTATGCATATGCAGATGCTACAGTTCCTAAAATAACTATGATTTTGAGAAAATCATATGGTGGTGCATATTGTGTAATGAACAGCAAAAACTTAGGCGGGGACTTTAATTTTGCCTGGCCTACTGCTGAAATTGCTGTGATGGGACCTGAAGGAGCTGTTTCTATTTTGTACCGAAAAGAATTGTTGGAATCAGATGATCCTAAAAAACTTAAAAGAGAGTTGGCTGTTAAATACAGGGATGAGATTGCTAATCCATATGTAGCTGACGAAAAAGGTTATATTGATGAGGTTATAGATCCGGCAATTACCAGAAAAAAGTTAGTTTTTGCTTTTGAAGCTCTTGAAAACAAACATATTAACAGTCCCTCAAGAAAGCATGGAAATATTCCGCTTTAGATAAGGGACTTTAGAATGCTTTGATTTTTCCTAAAAGTATAGTCAGATAATTTCTGTGTTCGATAAAAAATGTCATATTTGTGCTTGCAGCAGTAAATGGATTTAAAAATTACTCTATGAAAATAAAGAGTCTTTTAATTGCAAACAGGGGGGAGATCACCATACGGATATGCCGTACTGCTAAGAAACTTGGAATTAAAACATATGGTATAAAAACCTCCAAAGAACCGAATGCCTTTTATCTGACCTATGTTGATGAGATAATTGATTTTAGTGATACTGTTGAAGAAATACCTGAATTTCTGGATGTTGAGCGTATAGTAAAAGCAGCAAAAGAATATAAAATAAATGCTGTACATCCAGGATATGGCTTTTTAGCTGAAAGCCCATATTTTGCTCAGAGGTGTGAAGAAGAAGGAATTGTATTTATTGGACCTTCACCTCAGACTATTTATAAAATGGGCAATAAAACAATTGCTAAACAAATTGCAAATAAATACAATGTTCCTTTATTGAAAGGAAGTCAGGGGAATTTAAGCAGTCCCAAGGAAGCCCATGCTATTGCAGAAAAGATTGGATATCCTGTAATTCTTAAAGCTGCGGCAGGAGGAGGAGGAAGAGGAATGCGGATTGTAGAAAAATCCTCACAGATTGAGAAAATGTATAAGCTTGCCACAACCGAAGCAGAGAAAGCATTTAATGATTCATCTGTATTTATTGAAAAATATGTACGTAATCCCCGGCACATTGAATTCCAGATTGTTGCGGATAAACACGGAAACTATATTCATTTAGGAGAAAGAGAATGTTCAGTACAAAGGAAGCATCAGAAGTTAATCGAGGAGTCTCCTTCACCGGCATTGGATGATACCCTCAGAAAAAGTATGGGTGATGCAGCCATAAATATTGCAAAGGCAACAAATTATTTTAGTGCCGGAACTGTTGAATTTCTGCTTGATGCTGATAAAAAATACTACTTCATGGAGATGAATACGCGTATTCAGGTTGAGCACCCGGTTACTGAAGTAATTACAGGAGTTGATCTTATTGAAATGCAAATAAAAATAGCCCAGGGAGATGAATTGGAACTAAAGCAAGAAGATGTAAAGATGAAGGGTTGGGCGATTGAATGCAGAATTAATGCAGAGGATGTGCAGGCAGGTTTTTCTCCTTACCTTGGAATAATAGATAAAGTGCAGTATCCAAGGAGTAAAAATATTAGGATAGATACAGGAATCTCAGATTCTTCAGTTGTTACTCCTTATTTTGATTCAATGGTTGCTAAGTTGATTGTGTTTGGTGAGAATAGGGAAAAAGCAATAACTAATACACTTAACGCACTAAATAAATTTTGGATAAAAGGGATAAAAACTACTATTCCGTTTTGTAAATCTGTACTTATGCATAAAAAATTCAAAAATGGTGATTTCAATACATCCTTTATTGAGAAGGAAATGAAACAGTTGTTCCACCAGGATAATGATGATGAGATGCTTGCCGCTTATCTGGCAACTTTTGATTTTGCTGCGGCTCTCGAAACTGACCGCACAACACATATTGATTTTGAGCAGGGAAAAAATATAAGCCCCTGGGTTTTAAACAAACGCTTAAGATCTCTTTAATTCTACGACCATGAAATTATCAAGAAGTAAAGAAGTTGATACTGAATATATTGCGGTTTCAGAGCATAATAAGAAATATAAAATCATTAATCCATTTAGTGAGAACATTAAAATCAATAGCAAAAAAGTTGATATTAAAATTCTCGATGACGAAAATGGATTTACATACTTACTATTTAAGAGAAAGAAATACCTTGTTGAGATTGTTGAGAAATCTCAAAACAAGTATACCGTTCTAATAAATGGTGTGAGTTATACTTTTACAATTGAGACACCTATTTCTTACAAACGCAAAAAGTATCTTGATAAGAACAAATCGAAAAGCAAATTGGAATTGGTAGGTGCTCCTATGCCGGGGAAAATTGTTGATATTTTAGTGGATACCGGCGCTAAAGTAAAAGAAGGAGAGGCTATTCTTATTCTTGAAGCAATGAAAATGCAAAATGAAATCATTGCACCTGTTTCCGGAGTAATAAAAAAGATCTTTGTTCATAAAGAAGATATCGTCAATAAAGAAGATTTGTTAATAGAAATTGAGAAGTAAAATAGTGCAGAAAAGCATCAAATCTTCACAAGGTTATTTTTAATAGCATATACAACCAGGCTTATTGAATTTTTGGAATCAGTTTTAAATAATAAACTTGATCTGTGTCGTTCAACAGTTCTTTGGCTGATAAATAGTTCTTCTGAAATCTGTAAGTTTGAGTAGCCCTTACAAATTAATTCCAATACTTCTCTTTCTCTAGGAGTGAGGTCAATTGCTCCCTCTTCAGGTTTGTTTTTAATAAGTTTTAGCAACAATTCCTGCGAAAAATAATTTCCCCCAGCGTGCACTCTTCTTATAGCATCAGTAAGTTCGTTATTGTCTATATCTTTTAAAATGAATCCCTTAACTCCTAAATCTATCATTGTGTTGTAATATTCTATATCGCTATACATTGAGAGAACAAGAATATGCAAATCAGGATATATTTCCAGAGCTTTTTTGCTGGTTTCGACACCATCCATCTCAGGCATGTTGATGTCCATTAATGCTACTTCTGGCCTTAAGTTAGGCAAATAGTCAAGAAATTGTTTTCCGTTAGAAGCTTCAATAGATACTTCCATATCATCTTCATTTTCAATAATGAATTTTAATCCATTACGAAAAAGCTGATGGTCGTCGATTATGGCGACTTGAATTTTAGGAATTTTGGCCATTGTTGGTTTGGCTGATTTAAGTAATTGCTAAGCTATAAATTTTCAACGAATTAATTTACTAATTGATCAATTGGTATACTAATTTTGCATTCAAATCCACTTGATTTTACAGGAAATTCATAATCACCGTTCAACGATTTTATACGGCTGATAATATTTGATAAGCCCATGCCATGTTGTTGAAAATTACTGAGTTTTTTAACGTCAAATCCCTTACCGTTATCAGAATAAGAAAAAATCAATTTTTGATTTTCTTCATTTAAACTTATTTCTATCTTTCTTGCATCTGCGTGTTTTATTGTATTATTAATAAGTTCTTTCATAATCCTATAAAATGAATTTTCAATTGTATTCGAATAACGTTCAGTTGTAAGATTGCTATTAAACTTAACTTTGGTTGAATCAGGTATCTTTTTTATAAAAGATTCGATAGCAGAAATTAAACCGTAATTATTCAAAATATGAGGACTTAAATCATTTGATACATCTTTTGTAGTTGTAATGGATTCTTTGACAACTTCATTCAGTTGTTCTATTATGTATTTTCGTTTTTTCTCATCATTAGTATTTCCGAAAGAATTCACATACATTTTAATACTTGACAGCAAGGGACCAAGATCATCGTGTAAATTTTTTGCAAAACGATCTCTTTCCTGTTCTTCAGTTTTAATTACAGCATCAAGAATTTGTCTTTCCATTTGTTTTCTTTCAGAAATGTCACGGAGTGTTATTATCATTCCCTGTATGGAAGGGTGTTTAAGCATATTTATTGCAATGACCTCCAATGGGATCCAATGTCCATCAGAGCGATACAATCTCAATTCAGTTTGAATTACGCTAAGTTCTTTTGATAATAATTCTGTAAGATTATTATGTGCAAGTTCGAGATCTTCCGGAATTACCAAATCAGTGTATTTTTTCCCGACCAAATGACCCTCTTCATATCCAAGAACCTCTTTAGTAGAAGGAGTATCATACAAAATAGTGGTGTCAAAATCAATTATTAACACTACATCAGAAAGATGCTGGACGATGGATCGAAATCGATCTTCACTTCGCCGCAAAGCATCTTCAACTCCTTTCTGGTACGTAATATCTCTTCCTACTCCAACAATTTCTTCTACTTTGTTCTTCTTATTCAGAATAGCTTTATCACTCCAGGCTATCCATCGCCAACCATGTTTGGTTAAAGCTCGTTGTTCAAAGTAGCATGAATATGGAGGGCTATATAAACTTTTCATAGCTTTTGCTGTTGCATTTTGATCATCATTGTGTATCTCAGGCATAAATTTTTTACCAATTATATCCTCTTCAGTTTTGCCAAAAAGATCACAATAAGAGGGACTTACGAAAGCAAAATATCCCCTGACATCTATTTTTATAACTAAATCAGTCTGCGCGTCAACAATTAAGCGGTACTTTTCTTCACTATCAGCAAGTGCTTCAAATGATTCTTTCCTTTTTATTGCGTTTACAAAAGTTTGCCCTATAATATTTAACAAGACAATTTCATCGTCAAGCCATTTCCGATTAGCTTGCCCTACTCCCAAACCCATAAAACCAATTACTTCTTCCTGATAAATTAATGGAACATCAATAAAAGATTTAATTTTTTGATTAGTTATAATGTCTTTAATCTGACCCAATTCTGCCGGAAGATCATTTACATTTTCTATCTTGAGAATCTTGTTGGCTTTCATTTGTTTTGTACGATATCTTGTAATCTCAAAACTTAATTTCTGCAGATATTTTCTTTCGAAATTAACATTGCTATTACTCCAGAGATGTGTAAGGCCTAAATGTTTTGCAGAGTTATCGAACTGAAAGAGATAGGCAAAATCAGATTTTACAAATGCACTGATTTCTTTGAATGCCTTTTCAATATTCGTATCAACTTTTTTGAAAGGAAGGTTTATGAAACGAGAAGAGATATTAGAGATAAGTTTTTCAAAATCATACCTGTATTTAATTTTTTTATCAATTATTTTTTTTTCGTTAATATCATGCAATATACCTAGTATCTTCGGCTCGTTGTTTAAAATTACTGGTTTGAGAGTAATTTCTGTCCAGAAAGTTGAATTGTCTGATCTGCGTGATATCCATTCAAAGCTATGCTGGCCTTTTTCAAGAGAAATCTTTATTTGCTCATAAATACCTTCTGTTGTATATGGAGGTTCACCTAATGAGAATTTATTAAGATCAGATGTAATCATATTATTGTATTCAGCTTGGTACATTTTAAGTAATGTATCATTAACATCTTCAATTTTTTTACTTTTCAGATTAAAAACTGCAATTCCATTAGTAGAGGAGTTAAAAATTTCCCTGTAATTCTGTTCACTTTCAATGACTGCCTTTTCAGCTTCTTTACGATCGGTAATGTCCATAAAACAACCTATAACAAGCTCTTTTTTAGTATCTTCATCTTTAATAAGAATGGCCTGATCATAAATCCAGATGTAATTATTATTGTGATCTTTCCAACGGTATTCAGTAGCCATGGGCTTATTTGGCTTTATTGACTTGAAGAAACCACCTACTTTAGCATAGTCCTCTTTGTTTATTCTTGAAGCCCAAAGATCAGGGGTATTTTCAAATTCTTCATGCCTGAAACCTGTTAAAGATTCAATTTGAGAACTGCACCAGAAACTATTTAAACGATTTGCTTTTTCATACGAATAGTATGCCATTGGAATTGATTGAAGAAGTAAACGCATCTGAGTTTCACTTTTCTGAAGGCTCGATGTTCTTTCCTCAACCAACTGCTCAAGTTTTTCTTTGTATATTTTTAATTCGAATTCTGCTGTTTTTTTTTCAGTGATATCAATATTAATTCTTCCAAATAAGTTTTTCTTTCCAATTTCAATCGGGAAAATCCGATATTGAATATATTTTGTTTGTCCATTTATCTCCTTCTCGTATTCATTCTTAAAAACTATTTCTTTGTCTGTGGTAAGGTAATTATGTACTGCATTTTTAATTCTGGTTTTTTCTTTTTCCGTTTTCCTCTTTCCAGGAAGAAAATCATAATCAAAAAGCCATACTGGTTTGTTTAAATATTTCTCTCTTGGAACTTCATAAATATCTGTCATGGCCTGATTCCACTCTATAATATTTCCCTTATTGTCCAGGATACATATTCCTTCTGATGATTGTTCGACAAAACTTTTAAAAAATATATCGTCAAGTTCTACAGATTGTATATGCTTATTTTGCCAGATTCTTCTATCTTTCTTATTCATTATTTTCTTAATAATAAATTGAACAGATCAGAGTAAGAGTTTAATATGCAAATAATTTGTATCTATTTAAAGATATGAAATTTTTGCTGTACATTATGAATGATTTCTTTGACCGGAATAAACTTAACTATTCAGAAATAAAGAATATTATATAGCACGTTTGGAATGGCCGGATTCTATGTTCATATACCATTTTGCAAAAAACAATGTTATTATTGTGATTTTCATTTTTCTGTCTCTTTTAAGCAAAAGAATAATGTAATTGCCGCTATTCGGAAAGAGATTTTGGATAGGAAACATGAATTTTCAAATATACATTTTGATACAATATATTTTGGTGGAGGAACTCCTTCAATATTGTCAATCAGTGAGTTAAAAAGTATAATTGAATTGATTCAAGAAAATTACAGTGTTACAGCTGATGCTGAAGTTACACTTGAAGGGAACCCTGACGACCTGTCGAGGGATTATTTGTATTCCTTACGAAATGAAAGCATTGTAAATCGTTTGAGTGTTGGCATTCAATCATTCAATGATAGGACCTTAAAATTTCTAAATAGACAACACAATTCTGAATTGGCGTATGACTCAATAAGTCAGGCAAAAACAGAAGGATTTGAAAACATTAATATCGATTTAATTTATGGCATTCCGGGAGTAGATGAGGAGATATGGCAGCAAAATTTAGAGATCTTCAGATCATTGAACATACCTCATTTATCAGCATACCACCTTACAATTGAACCAAAAACAGTATTTGCTTATCACTTGAAGAAGGGAAAAATTAAAGCTATTGATGAAGATAAAAGTGTAATGCAATTTGGAATGTTGATGCAATTTGCGAAGGAAAACGGTTATGAGCACTATGAAATTTCGAACTTTGCCAAACCCGGATTTCAATCAAGGCATAATCTGGGTTATTGGAACAAATTGTCATACATTGGTATAGGCCCTTCAGCTCATTCATTCCATCAGAATCAAAGAAGATGGAATGTTGCGAATAATGCTAAATATTGTCAATGGGTGCTTGCGAATTCTAATGAATATTATGAGCAGGAAAATATAGATAAAAAAACTGCATACAATGAATATCTTATGACCTCATTACGCACAAGTAGAGGGATAAACAGTACTGAATTAATAAGGCATTTCGGTGATGAATATCTTTCAGATTTTAAAATTTCATCTCAAAAATTTTTAAAAAAAGGGTCAATCATCAAAATGGATGAAAATTTTAGTCTGACTGATGAGGGTAAATTTATTGCTGATTATATAATATCAGAATTGATGAAGGTTTGAAGGAAATGAAATACCTCGCAACAAGCTGCCGAGGTATAAAAATAGAATTCTCTTTTTCTCGATGTAAGCATCGGAGTATTAAACTCATTTATCCCGATACGCTACGCTATCGGGATTAGTTCGACTTACAAATTTCAAAAGTGAAACGCATTGAAATTTGAGTCTTACGAATAAAAAAGCCGTTTCAATAGAGAAACGGCTTTAAATTTTAATAAGTGTGAGTATTTCTATTTTATTGCAAGGCTTGTGGTTCCGATTTCATGTCCTTCTGAGTAAAGCCTGATAAAATAAGTGCCAGGAATTAATTCTTCTGAGACATCCCAAAAAATACATAAATCAATGTCAGCATTTGCATAATCAATATCACGTTTTGCTGAATATGCAATGGATTCGTTATCAAAATCAACAATTCCACCATCAGCTGAAGAAAGTACTACTTCATCTGGCCTTGTTATTTGCAAGTAAATGGTCTTATTCCCAGCTTTGGCAACTGTATTTTCCCTGATGATAAAACACACCCTGATTTTCTCAATCTTGCCGATTTTATTCTTAGGTTTCGAGCTTTTATTCAAACCCTCGGCAGTAATATTTGTTGCAATTAATTTTTGAGCAAATCTGACAGTTTCACTCAGTTCGTGTGCCGTTTTTGATAACTCATCATAATCTGTTGATTTTTGATGGAGCTCTTGTCTTACCTGGACGTTTTCATCCGTTAATTCCTGATTGCGTGTATTCAGAGAATCAATTTGCACAATGTAGCTTTTCATTACCTTACGCAATGTTTCAAGCTCTCTTTGGTACATTTTGATTTTTGTAGTACTCGATGCCTGTCGCTTAAGCAGGTTCATAATTCTTTCCTGTTCTGCTTCAAGTTGTTGCGCGAGGGAATCATTTTGTGTCTTTAAAGTATCGTAGACCACAATAAGATCATTCAACTCTTTCTCTAGTTTGCTTCTTTCACCTTCGACATATTGCAAATTCTCACTGTTTTTTCTATTGTCTGTAAATAGCTTAATGCCAAGTAATATGGCAATCACTGAAAGCGTTATTACTATAGCAATGAGATACATTGGCACTCTTTTCTCTGGTGGAGGAGAGGGCATTGTTGGTTTTGAAGTGTCTGATTTAGGTTCCATAGTTAATTAAAATAAGTATATAGAAAACGAACTAAAATATTACTGTTTTATTGTAATGGTATTATATTTTTTCTTTTTCAACAAGCATTGTTTAGAAAGCTTTTAATTCATTGGGTTAATATTTATTTCAAATTGTGGCAAAGAAAACCTTATGAACATGGGTTAATCTAATAATGCTAATAAATAATATTGTATAAAATTATACAAATATTTAAAATGCTTCATTGAAGCTTAAATAAACTCCAAAACTTTCAATTCCAAATCCGGCATCAATGCGCAAATTCATACCTGGTTGCAGTTTATAACGATATCCGGCTCCGATATTAAAAATTCCAGTGTTAATGTTCTTGGGAGTTGAAAATACAGTTCCACCACCAATCCAGAAAACAAGTCCATGCTTTGAGAATTTCATTTTACTACCATCAAAGAAAGAATGGCGGTATTCCATCATTACAAATACCATTGAATTATCACGAAATTGCCCCCAATAATAACCCCGAAGATCATTTATACTGCCTAGTTTCGACATATCAACCCACGGAACTTCCTGAAATCCAAAACGCGTTTTTAATTGCCAGGCAAGACCAGACCCATCTCTTATGATTGAAAGGTAATGACGATAATCAAATTCGACAATTTGGTAATTGAAATCGCTGGCTATTGCATGGCTGTAGAAAAGGCATTCTAATTTAATCAGCATTCCTTCAGAAGCATTCAGGGGGGAATTACGAGAGTCATAATTTAAAGATCCACCCAATCCACTATTGAAAATATCTGTTCCAAATTTTAGAATATGCTGATCTTCCAACATTAATTCTGAGATATCGGTTGCTTTAGTAGCATTGAAATCAGCCCTTATCCCAATGAAGAATTTTTCTACAATTCTGTACATTAAAGATGGACTGATTTTATATTCCTGGTTGTGATATGCAGTAGTCTGTGCTCCCTTTTCAACATCAAATCCTTTCTCGGTTCCAATGCCCCAATAATTGTCATCCAAATTCCTGTACCTGGCATCAAGATAGAAACGTATTTTATTATCATACCAGTGCGAACTAAGCAGTCCGTTTACGGAAAAGTCTCCTTTCATATTTACATTTAGAGTAACAGGAAATGTTGAGTGGTACAAATAGGGATTATTTCTTTTGGTTTTAAAACTAAGAAGGCCTCCTGCGCTCACTATGAAGCCCATCTCAGGAGTATATGCAGGCATTATGAAAGGGGAGAATATAGGAACTCCTGCATCGAATCGTTCATTTTTCTTTGCCTTCTTGAAATGATCAGTTTCCTGGGCTAACAGGGAAGAAGCATTAAAAATAGCAAAGCTAATGATCAGAACATAGATTTTTTGCACTCTATATTTTTTTGGATGATTATCAAATTTATCCATTTCAAATGTTCTATCAAATAAATTTCATTAAGAACAGAAACAACATTAGTTTGTTAGTAGATTAATGAACTTGAGTCAGATATAAGAAACTTAGTTGTTTTTATTGTTGGGTACTTTTTTGAAATAGGAGTGAATGGAATAATGAAATCGCATACGGAAAGATTTACCAATATTTCAATATTCCAACATTCCAAAATAAAAGCAAGTCTATAATTTACAGTGTTTTAAGAGCTAATTAAAGTATTTTCATCGAATTGACATAAATTTTCAACAATGGAGTTAAAGAATAGAAAATGTTTGCCTTGTGAAGGAGGAGTTCCTGCAATGAATAGAGAAGGAGTGACTGCTTTTTTGAAGCTTATTGATTCTTCCTGGGAAGTACATGAAAATAAAAAAATAGTAAGAAGATTTTATTTTGTGAATTTTGTTCATGCAATGAAATTTGTAAACCAGGTGGCTGAAATAGCTGAAAAGGAGGGACATCATCCTGATTTATGTATTCATTATAGCGAGTGTACAATTGAATTATGGACACATGCAATCAATGGCCTTTCAGAGAATGACTTTATTCTTGCAGCAAAAATTGATGAACTAATTTGAGGGGATTTTTTTGAGTTAAGCTGACAGGGAACAATCTAGTCATCGAATATTTCAGCATAACGGTGATATGAGAAATTCATTCTGGGAAGTAATTCTTCATATATTTCGCCTGATTCAAGAATTTCATCATCGCCATCTTCATAAAACCATTTTGTATTGATTTTTTTTATTTTCTGGTTGGACTCCACGGCTTTTAAAAAATCATGCAGCTGCTTTGAGACGGCAGTATTAAAGTATTCAAGGTTAATTTCAAGATTTACCTCATCACATGAGAATTCCTTAACCCATGCAATTAACGGGCTGAATAACTCGAAAGCATTTTCCGGGAGAGCTCTTCCAGTAATTTTCAATAATCCATCAGTATTGAACTGTACGGTTGGAAGACTATCAGATCCTTCGATGTACAAATTCTCCATTGAAATTTAATTAGTTTCTTTTGGGTATAAAAGTATTGTTTCTTATCTAAACTGCTTAAAACAATTGACCAAACTCAATTCATGAGTGATAAAAATACTAAATCTTTAATGCAATTTTTATATTTCAAGCTAAATATATTCAACAATCAATTTTTCAATATCGCTAATGTTTAATGCGTCGAATGATAATACGAAAGAATTCTTGAAGCGTTTCAAGAATTCTAGTGTTTCTTTTGCATTTTTGTCAATTAGTATTTTCTTGCCGGCTTTTATTGCAAGTGAAATTTCAGAAAGAGTTCCCGGACCATCTCCGATTGCAATTATCAGATCACTTGATAATACATTGATATTATTGCGGGCGTTGCCCATATCCGTTAAAATGGGAATATCAACATAAGCACTCATTCTGTCTTTATGATTGTCAGGAAGTATTCCTATTGTGATTCCATTATTCTTTTTGGCTCCTTTCATTGCAGCATCCATAACGCCGCAATTTCTGCCTCCAGTAAGTACAATAAAGCCAAGTTTTGCAACAACTTCTCCAATTTGATAAGCCAAATTGATGTTTTCCTGTGTGGCAGATTCACAAGGGCCCATAATGCCAACAATAGCTTTATTCATTATTGAATGAGATGAGTAAGCTTAAATAAGTTTTCGGATCTCAACGGCTTTGAGAATGATTTTAACAATTTCATCAATAGAAAGTGTCATGCAATTGAAGGTAAGATCGAACTGTGTATAATCAGTATTTTTACCTTCAAAATATTCCCTGAAATGTTTGCGCTTTTTATCAATATCATGTGCGTATTTTTCAGCTTCCTCTAATGATAAATTATGCTTTTCGCTTACTCTGAGAGCTCTCCATACCATGGGAGCATCTAAATTAACGTGTAGAGATTGAGGAATATCTCTTGTAATAGCAACACCTCCTCTTCCAACAATAACGGCATGACCTTCGCAAGCAATATTACGAATCACTTTTGAAACCGTTCCTCTAATTTTTCTGTCACTTTTATAGTACTTACTTAAATGCGCGGAAAGAATATCGTCGATAATCCCTTTTTGTTCGTAATCAAAAACATATTGAATTTTGGAAGGATGAATATCAAGTTCTTTGGCTGATTCACTCATTATTTCTTTTGTGATCATGTTCCACTGGGTCTTTTTATAACCCTTTACCATCATTTTTTCTGTAAGCTCTTCAATGAGTTTTTTAGCAACTTTTTTTGCAGGGCAGCCATATAGTCGCGATATAGTGATTACAGGACCAGGGTGACCAATATTACCACATTCCTCCTGAAGGCGGGTTGACATGTACCGGAGCAAATCTACTTTCATAGGCTAAATAGATTATTGTCGTTTGACTAAATTTATGAATTCTATGATGATATTTCAAGTCCTAAGCAATATTTAATTCATTTCTAAGTATTCCGTAAGGATTTATTTTTCGTCTTATTGGACTATTTTTAAGCCATATAGCGTAGATTAAAGTAATATGTAAGTGAAAGATTTTATAGGATTTTTGCTATCTTGAATACATAAATTTTTGGCAGAGATGAAGAACAATCAATTTTGGATTAAACATTTGAATTTACAACCACATCCTGAAGGTGGTTTTTTCAGGGAAACTTACAGATCGCATCTGGAAATAGATCATAATATGTTGTCTGTTGGATATTCCGGAAGCAGGAAACTATCTACAAGTATTTATTATATGCTTAGATCGGAGGAGATATCGAGATTGCATCGTTTGCAATCTGATGAATTGTGGTATTACCATTTTGGTAGTAGTTTGAAAATTGTTATGATTGATCAGGAAGGTAAAAAACAAACAAAAGTACTTGGCGCCAATTTGGAAAAAGCAGAACAATTGCAAGTATTAATTCCTTCAGGAACAATATTCGGAGCAGAAGTAATTGATTCAGATTCTTTCAGCTTGCTAGGATGTATGGTTACGCCCGGCTTTGAATTTGATGATTTTGAAATCTTTGATAGGGAAGATCTGCTTCAGGCATACCCGAAACATGCTGATCTAATCAACAAATTTTCAAAATAGTTTTACTCTTCTGTAATCTTTGATTGCAGGTAGTAGGCCCCGGAAGTAACAATCTCAGCTTTCATTAAGTCTGAACTCATTGATGCAATTTCTGAAAAGTCATTGCTGATTCTTCCGATTTCAATTTTACGTGGGGTAAAATTTGTACTATCTGATTTTATAAAGATAAAATGCGATTCATTGCTTTTTACAATGGCCTGGTTGTTTAATGCATAAACAGAATCGACATTCACAATGATCTTTGCCTTCACAAACATACCTGGCATAAGATTATTATCCATATCAATAATTCTTGCGTGAAGATTTATTGTATTATTCTCATCAACCGATTTTGTAGATGCTGTTAGTACTGCTTTGTATTTTTTATTTTGATCGTGTGCTATACTAAATTCAATATTCTGTCCTTTTTCAATTTTCCATGCTTCCGATTCAAATACTTTCAAATGAAGTACTGCATCTGAATTTGAAATGATTTGAAAAACAGGCATTTCAGTAGTGAATAATTGCCCTATTTTCGCTTCTGATTTTGTAAGGTATCCTGAGATAGGAGCTTTTAAAAGGATGGATGATCTAATTCTGTCGACAAAAAGACTATCTGTATTAATGCCAATGAATTCAAGGTGTTCTTTGAGAGCAAAATATCGGGCTTCAATTTTTCTGAATTCATTCTGTGCCTGTTGCATTGTTTTCAATGAAGTAGCATTTTCGAGACTTAGTTCACCCTGTCTTTTAAAATCTTCTTTGTAATATATATACTGGCTTTTTGTTTCCAGGAAATCTCTTTGCAGGTCAATGTAATCAGGATGCTCAAGTATAGCTAAAACCTGACCTTTCTTAACATACTCACCAATATGTATTAGTATTTTTTTCATGTATCCGTTAATCGGAACCGAAACATAAGCCTCCTGGTTTGGGCTGGCTTCTATTGTGCCACTACAAAAAATTATATCAGCAATCAGTTGTTTTTTAATGTACTCCGTTTTTATACCTGCCTCGATCAACTGATCGGGTGACAAGCTGATTATATCAATATTTGTAGTATCAACGATCTCTGTTTCATCAGAAGACTTCTGTGAACAGGAAATAATGCTCAGGCAGACAAAGCATAAAACAATTAGGTGTATATTTTTAATCTCCATATATTTCAAGTTGAATAGCAGTTTGATTGTAATCGTGTATTGTCATGTAGTAATCCTGTTTAATTTGCATAGCAGTAGATATACTTTGAAGATATTCGGTGTAGTCAATTTCTTCTACATTCAATTTAGTGGTTGCGGTTTTAATTAGTAGTTCTGCCTCTGGCAGGGCATGTTCCTGGTAATACCTGATTTGTCTGAAATTCTTATTTAGTCTGAACAGTAAATTTTCAACTTCAGAATAGATTTGAATTTTTTGATATTCAAGATTATTCTCAGCGATTTCAGACTCAATTTTTGATTGCTTAATTTCTGCTTGTTGTTTTGGTATCCAAAGAGGAAATGCCACTCCAATTTGCCATCCGTAAAGATTATTTAAATCTCCAATATTCTGAGTGAAGAATCCGGCTTTTATTTCCGGGAAATAGTGTGATTTAACAATAGCTTCATCAGCTTTAACAAGTTCATATTGTTTTGAGAGGTAATTGAGATGAACATTTGCAGAGTAAGCACTTGTATCTGTTTTTTTCGCTACCATGTACATGGCAGGTTCGCTTGATTCAGGAACAAAATTACCTTTAATCATCATAATCTGTTTGAGTTTGTTCTCCGCAATTACCAAATTGTCAAGGGAATTTAGAAATTGACCGGTTATTTCAGAAACTTTCGATGTGGCCATGGATTTTTTTAGCAGATCAATATCTCCTGCTTCATACCTGAGGGCAGAAATATCTGCCAGTCTTTGATACAGATCTTTTTCATTTTCAAGTAAGATTGATTTAGCGTAAGAATATTGCCAGAAGATATAGGCCGATTTAACCTCAGCAGTCAGTTGTTTTACTGCAAGTTGGTATGCAGTAGTTTGTACTTCCCGGTTTATTTTTGCCCTGTTCAGAGTTTGAACATGTGTCAGTATTGATCCAAAGTTCTGGTTCAATTCCAGGAACATATCCTGCTCTTCAGAATTAATTTGTCCATGTTGGTAATTTAGTTCTGTTGGAGTTAAATTCCAGGAGGTAGTTTTCTGAGACTTTGTTTGATCAATTCTCAATTGAGCATTGTCAATTTGAATGTTGTTTGTTAAGGCAGAATCGACAGCCTGTTGAAGTGATAGGGTTTGAGGAATTGTATCCTGAGCGTACAAAGCGGGACTTATAAATAAAAAGGCAAGAAGAGTCATACCTATTGCAAAGCCTGGCTTTTTCTTTTTAAGAGGGCGAAAGTTAATGCCATCTTTTGAATTTAGCATCAGGTAGATGATTGGGAAAATAATAAGTGTAAGCATTGTAGAGGTAATGATACCGCCAATAACTACAGTTGCAAGTGGTCTTTGCACTTCAGCACCTGCTGATACAGAAATTGCCATAGGTAAAAATCCCAGGATATCGGTCGAGGCCGTTATCAGTACTGGCCGCAAACGAGTACAAGCTCCTTTAATTACAATGTATTTTACATTTTTAATGCCTTCCTTTTCCATCTGAATGTAATAACTCATGAGAACGATACCATTTAATACTGCTACTCCAAAGAGAGCGATAAATCCAACGCCTGCCGATATACTAAATGGAATTCCCCTGATCCAGAGGGCTGCTATTCCTCCTACTGCAGAGAGTGGAACAGCTGTAAATAGTATAATGGCATATTTGAAGGAATTGAAAGTAAAAAAGAGTAAAATAATGATTAATAACAGGGCCAGAGGTACAGCTACCAATAAACGTTTGCGAGCATTTTCAAGATTTTCAAACTGTCCGCCATATTCAATATAGTAACCGGGTTTTAAAGAAAGATCTGAATGAAGTTTTTTATCTATTTCATCAACAAGAGAAGCTATGTCGCGGTTTCTGACATTGATACCAATTGTAACTCTCCGGCGGGTATTGTCTCTTGAAATTTGAAGAGGCCCCTCATAGTATTCAAGTGTTGCGACTTCAGAAATTGGGATTACTTCTCCTTTTTTGGTTTGAACATACAGATAGGATAGGTTGACATCCTTTCGATATTCTTCAGCTATGCGCAAAACCAAATCAAATTTTCTGTCATTCTCAAAAATTACTCCTGCTTTTGTTCCGGCATAAGCTGTGCGTATAGTATTGTTTAACTGTTCTATATTAAGTCCGTATTTTGCAATTTTGCTTCGATCGTATTTTATTATCAATTGTGGGAGACCTGTGATTTGTTCCACTTTTATATCGGCTGCACCTTGCAAATCGGCCACAATCTTTGCTGCCTCTTTGGCCTGTTTAAACAATTCATTTATATCATCGCCATATATAATAACAGCAATGTCAGATTTTACACCTGTCATAAGTTCATTGAAGCGCAACTGAATGGGCTGGGTGAATTCAAAAGAAACGGCAGTAAGCACATCAAGCTTTTCTTTCATTTTTTCTATTAGTTCTTCCCTGTTTTTTGCAGATACCCATTCTTTTTTTTCTTTCAGACCTATCATAATATCTGCATCTTCAATAGCCATTGGGTCGGTAGGAACTTCGGCTGTTCCTATTTTAGATACCACCTGTTCAACTTCCGGAAAATTATCGAGTAATATTTTTTCGGCTTTTGTGGACATAAGAATACTCTGGCTGAGTGAGCTTCCCGGAGGCACAGTCATTTGCATTGCTAAATCACCTTCTTCAAGAGTAGGAACAAATTCTGCTCCTAAAAAGGGGAAAGAAATTAAACTGGCAATAAATACAACCAAAGTGGTAACGAGAATTAAAATTTTGAAGCGAAGAGAAAATTTTAGAACAGGGTGATAGGTGTATTTCAGAAAACGGATGATCTTATCTGAGAATGTTCTTTTTCTTACGATTTTCTTTTCCAGGATAAGCGCTGATACCATAGGCACATAAGTCATCGACAAAATGAAAGCTCCCAGTATTACGAAGGAAAAAGCTTGTGCCATGGGTCGAAAATTCTTGCCTTCGATTCCGGTAAGGGTCATTATTGGAATAAATACAACCAATATAATTAATACGCCAAATGCAGCAGAATGATAAATTTGTGATGATGCCTTGGTTACAACAGCATTCATACCTTTCTGATCGAGAGTCTTACCTGAATAATTTTGGTATATATAAAAAAGTATACTTTCAACAATGATCACTGCTCCATCTACAACAATCCCAAAGTCAATTGCACCCAGGGACATTAGGTTTGCCGAAACACCAAAAATGTGCATCATTATGAATCCGAAGAGAAGAGAAAGCGGAATTACCGATGCTACAATTATTCCGGATCGGTAATTGCCAAGCAAGAGTATAAGGATGAAAATCACTATTAATCCACCTTCAATGAGGTTTTTGGTAACCGTATTGGTTGTGCGTTTTACCAATTCAGATCGATCAAGATATGGGTTGATACTTATTCCTTCGGGTAGGTTAGTCTGAACTTTTTCTATTCTTGACTTTACTTCCTTAATGACTTTTGACGAATTGGCACCCTTTAACATGAGAGTAATCCCGCCAACAGCTTCTCCTTTTCCGTTTTTTGTCATGGCTCCAAATCGCGGAGCATGGCCGAATTGAACAACTGCAACATTTTTTACAAGCACAGGCGTATTACCAGATATGCCGATTACAATATTCTCAATATCCTCAATGCTTTGGACCAGACCCTCAGTACGTATATAATATGCATTTTGTGATTTTTCAATATAACTTCCACCACTGCTTTGATTGTTTTTACTCACTGCATCAAAAACATCTGCGCAGGTAAGATTGAAACTCTTCATTCGAATTGGATCAACGGCTATTTCATATTGTTTCATGTAACCACCGAAACTGCTGATTTCAACAATACCCGGAATACCAGAAAGCTGTCGTTTTACTATCCAGTCCTGAATTTCTCTTAGCTTCATTGGTGAATAGAGCGGACTGTATGCATCCTCGACTTCAAGAGTATACTGAAAAATCTCTCCAAGTCCAGTGGTTATGGGTAACATTTCCGGTGATCCATAATCTTCAGGAATATCTTTTTGTGCCTGTTGAATGATCTCGTTAACCAGTTGTCTGGCATCAAGTATTGGGATACCATCTTCAAAAACCACTGTAATTACAGATAAGCCATAGCGAGAGATACTTCTGATTTCAATTACGTCCTTAATATTCGCCATGGCAATTTCGAGAGGATAAGTTATGAATCTCTCAATTTCCTGAGGCGATAGGGAAGGTGAAGTAGTTACAATTTGTACCTGATTGTTTGTAATATCAGGAACTGCATCAATGGGAATTTGTTTCATGGAATAAATCCCAAATCCAATAATTACCAAAACAAAAAAGGCTATTATGGGCTTTTGCTCAACAGAGAATTTGATAATTTGTCGAAACATGATAGGTATGCAAATGATCCTCTAACAAATCTATATTATTTTGTCGGATAATACTTACTGTTGTTGGCGTATTCCATAAATAAATATAGGTATTAATCTGATCAATTTGGGTAGAATAATGCATGCACTTAGGGTATCACAATTTATACTTTCACAAGAAATAAAAAAGAATATGATCAACGAATTTATAGTAAAGGCGCAAAAGGACAATAATCAATTGTTTGTATTACTAGATGGGATTTTCATGAAATCTGAAATTGATTTAGCTTTTCAGTTGATCAAAAAAGAAATTAAAAAATTGGAACCAGGCTATAAAGTTTTGATAGATATCCAAAATCTGGATGCCGGAAATTCAAGTTTTGAATTCAAGTTTAATAAGTACAGAAGGATATTAAGGTTAATGGGTGCAGGAACAGTGAAGTTCCTGGGTTTAAGTTCCTTATTTACACAAAATAAGTTAGAAACTGGCGGAGATTACTCATATAAAAATGAGTGGTATTTTTAGCAAAATGAGTGGTTTTGCTGATATCGAGAGTAAATTCTCAGCGTATATTTGTATAGTGAAATTATTAGAGATTTCAGAAAAAAATGGTCATATAGGTTGTTTCATGGTTAATATTTGATGTAGGGTTTGGTTGGATTTAGGTAGATAGCAGGGTAGCGTTCTCGACGTTACCCTGCTTCTTATTTATGGCTGTCGGTAAATACTTATATGATTATGCGTACACAAAGCAGTTTTTTGAGTATTTCTTCTCTAATACAGAACAGCTTTGTTTAGTATATTTGAAACTTATTACTAGCGAATGGCATGTGGGGCGGCGAAATTTCAATAGGCCTTTAAATTTACAATATATGCGAAAACAAAAGGTTTTAATAGCTGATGATAATCCACACTTTTCAAAAGCTCTCAAGTTTATGCTCTTAGATTCTTTCCAGGATCGTATTGACGATATAGTTACGGTAAGAGATGGCGAAGAATGTCTGAATGAGCTGAACAGAAAAATTTACGACATGGTTTTTATGGACATCAATATGCCAAAAATCAATGGAATTGATGCCACTCGTGAAGCTACTAACCTGTATAGAAATTTAGTGATCATTGCGGTTTCATTCCATTCTGAAATAAAGTATGTTGTGCAAATGATAGAAGCTGGTGCGCGTAGCTATATCATTAAAGATGAAATTTGCAAAGATTCTCTTGATAAGGCCCTTTCTATAGAATATAGCTATTAACTGATTTTCTTATTCAATAATCATTTCATTTTTTGTATTTATCAGGCGATTGCTATTGCAATGATGGTACCCGGTATATTGAATGTTCTGAGGAAGTAAATAATTTGTTGATCGCAAGTTGTTAACTTAGCCACTGCTGTTGTATTTTTGAACAGCAAGATTCTTATCTGAATGAAAACTGATTACTGCATAGACTTAACATCATACCATCGCCAAAAATCATGGGAAGTTACTATTGGCGACATTGCAATGGGTAATTCTCATCCTATTCGTATTCAGTCCATGACAGATACAGATAGCAATGATACCGAGGCTACGGTAGCTCAAATTATTAATATTGTAAAGGAAGGGGCTGATTATGTGCGTTTGACAGTGCCTAATCTTAAAGCTGCAGAGAATTTAAGGCAAATCAAAGCCGGTTTAAAAAATGCCAATATTTATGTTCCCCTAATTGCCGATATTCATTTCAATCCGGAACTTGCCATTGCATCTGCAGAATTTGTTGAGAAGGTAAGGATCAATCCGGGCAATTACAGTTTTCAGAAAAAGCTGGATGAGGACTCATACAATCCTGAGCATTATGCCCTGGAGCTTAAAAAGTTAAGGAATCAATTTGGAGTCTTGCTGGAAGTTTGTAAAAAACACAATACATCCATACGAATAGGTACAAATCATGGTTCTTTATCCAGTCGCATTCTGAACAAATATGGGGATACACCAGAAGGAATGGCGGAATCAGCGATGGAGTTTTTGAGAATCTGTAAGGATGAGGATTTTAAAAATGCCGTTGTGTCAATGAAAGCGAGCAATACCCGAATCATGGTATACGCTACACGCTTGTTGGTTAGTAAAATGAAAGCCGAAGATATGTTTTTCCCGGTTCACCTGGGTGTGACAGAAGCAGGCGAGGGTGAGGATGGACGAATAAAATCTTCTGTAGGTATTGGCACATTGCTTTCTGATGGAATTGGCGATACTATAAGGGTATCCTTAACCGAAAACCCTGAAAAGGAAATACCTGTAGCCAGAAAAATTGTTGATCACATCATGTCAAGATCCAGTCATGAGACAATTGAGGGATTTGAGAATTGTCCTATCAATCCTTATGAATATAAAAAATCCCTAACTGATAGTATAGAAAAAATAGGAGGTAAAAACCAGCCCATAGTTATTCAATCAGTTCAAGGAGAAATTGATTTGACTAAGTTGAGGGAATTGGGATGGGTCTATTCAAACACATCAGGATGGAGCTTTAGTGATCTTGCTCCCGATTTTCTTCTTGTAGAAAATTGGCCTGGTTCAATTCCCCTTCCGAAAGGGAAAAATGTTATCTTTTCTTTTAAGGATCATAGATCAGAAAATTGGGAAGGAAAATATTGTTTGATGACATTGAAGGAATACCTTGAAAATGGGAAAACTACAAAGGCAATTCAATTTGTTTTGGTAGATGCGTCTGGTATTAACTCAGAATTCATTGATAAGCTTAAGGAGGATAAACATTCGGTATTGGTGCTTTACAGCAAGAATAAAAATTCTCTGGCTGATCTGAGGTCTGCGGCATTCAGATTGATTAACAGTCGATGCAAAATGCCGATTATTTTTCAGAGAAAGTACAATGAATCGTTAAAGGAAGATTTTCAATTAAAGTCAGCACTTGATTTGGGAGGTTTGTTTATTGATGGGCTGGGAGACGGCATCTGGCTGGAAAATACTGCTGGCATAGATGATCGTGAAATAAGGTCAACTTCCTTCGGAATTTTGCAAGCAAGTAGGGTGCGAATATCAAAAACGGAATACATATCATGTCCTTCCTGTGGCAGAACCTTATTTGATTTGCAGGATACAACGAAAAAAATTCGGGAAAGAACTTCTCATTTGCGTGGACTTAAAATCGGGATCATGGGTTGTATAGTTAATGGTCCGGGAGAAATGGCAGATGCCGATTATGGATATGTAGGAGGAGCAAGGGGCCGTATTACCTTATACAAAGAAAAGGAAGTCATAAAGAAAAATGTTCCCGAAGAAAATGCTGTAAGTGAATTGATAGAACTTATAAAACAAAACGGAGACTGGGTTGATCCCTAATCTCCGTTTGAACTATTTAAAATCAAAAGGTATATCATTTAAAAACAATGGATTGAATGTCTTTTGTTTTTACTGCTTGTTCTGATGGTTTATCTGTAATTGGATTAATAATTTGCACAACAAGTTCGTTGTACTTGTCTCCTGGAGCATAACATGACATAGCCAGTTCAGCCTCTGTAAGAGTAACAGACCTGCCATCCTTCTTGAAAATTATAAGTGATCCTTTTTCATTTCCAATAGTTGTTACAGGTTCTTTTGTATAACCTTCAAGAATAATTTTTTCAATTTCTTTGTAATCTTTAATTTCGGTTACAGCATCCATAAATTTACCACGGGTAATGATGTAATCGTTGCTATATACATCTTTGCCACATTGCAATTGTCCAAAATGGTAGACATCGAGTGTTGTTCCATTTTTCAATGTTATTACTGCGGCTTGGTTTTTTTGCTGAGCACTTAATGATGTAACTACTGTCAGCAAAATTAAAATTACTAAGGATTTTATTTTCATTTTTTCAGATTTTACAAAATTGGAATGCCAATTTAAGGAATTTTCTTTATTAAAGAGAAATCTTTGGCAATTGAATGTGAATTTCAGGAAGTTATTTTATTGGAGAATGCTTCCGGAGTGCTTTCAACTTTCCGCAAATCATAATTATAAAACACCATACCGGTTTTTACATGTGCAACTTCTTTACCATCCTTTGTATTTGTGAATTTGTAATATATATCAAAACCAATGTCTGAAATATCATCAAAAGCCATAGCTACTTTTATCTGATCGCCATGAAAGGCTTCAGATTTGTATACAATAGCAGCATCTGCCATGATCAGACCTAATCCTTCAACATTTTTTTCGGTGTAAGCATGCGATTTAAGAAATTGTACACGGGCTTCATGCGCAAGCGACAAAATTGCATCGTTTCCCAGATGCCCGCCATAATTAATATCGCCTATCCTGATTTCCAGGAAAGTTTGAAAAAGCAAATCAGAGGGCATGTTTAGTTTTATTCTGGCCATTTTGTTAAATTTTTTTCGATTATAGATGAATTGTTTACAAGCAGAGATACTATCCTAAGAGGATCAGCCGTGTCAATGTTGATTTTTGTATCGTCAATGAAAGTGTTTCATGCTTATCCAGATTGCTGCCGGCCAATACAAATTCGAATATTTCACTATATGGTTTTGCTAAACTGGAATGCCAATTTAGGTATTTTTCTTTATTGAAAGCGAAAGCTTTTGTTAATGAATGTGAATTTCAAATAGTTAATTTTCATTCTACTCACTTTATATTTGCTAAGAACCTTATCTTTAAGTTAATTTTAGTCTTCTCCAAATCATTTTTTTAATGCAAATCGAGGGTAAAAATTATCAAACAATCTGGTTTCATCCATCAAATAATAAAAAGGTTCAGATTATCAACCAGCAATTACTTCCATTTAAGTTTGAGATAATAGATCTACAGACTCCCGAGGAGGTAGTTTATGCTATTCAGGAAATGTTGGTTCGTGGCGCACCTCTTATTGGTGCTTCAGGGGCGGTGGGAATTTACCTGGCCAGTTTGCAATTGCAAGAAGGGGATAATATTGTTGAGTTTATGAATGGGTTTGCAAAAAAATTAAAAATGTCCAGACCAACAGCTGTAAATCTGGCATTCGCTATAGATGAAATAATGGATGAAATTTCAAATGAAGCTTCTATTGAAGAGATCCAGAAAATCACCTTTGCTATGGCTAATCAGCGAATTGAACTGGAGAGGGAATATTGTAAAAAAATTGGAGAACATGGCCTTGGAATAATCGAAGATATAAGTAAAAGCAAAGGAGGGAAAGAGGTTAATATTTTAACCCATTGTAATGCAGGCTGGTTGGCTTGTATAGACTACGGAACAGCTACAGCTCCCATTTATCTTGCTCACGATAAAGGCATTAAAGTTCATGTTTGGGTAGATGAAACCCGGCCAAGAAACCAGGGGAGTAAACTTACTGCCTGGGAACTTGGACAGCATGGAGTTCCGTATACCATTGTAGCCGATAATACCGGGGGGCATTTAATGCAACATGGGATGGTGGATCTGGTCATTGTTGGCAGCGACCGTACAACTCGTACTGGCGATGTGGCCAATAAAATTGGAACCTACCTTAAAGCTTTGGCAGCATACGATAATAATGTCCCATTTTATGCAGCACTTCCATCGTCGACATTCGATTTTAATCTGACAAATGGGGTGAAGGAAATTCCTATTGAAAAAAGATCATCAAGGGAGTTAACGCATATTCATGGGATTGCAGGTAAGGATATTATTGAGGTGTGCATTGTTCCGGAAAATGCACAGGTTGTCAATTACGGATTTGATGTGACTCCTGCAAAATTTGTTAAAGGACTTATTACCGAACGTGGTATTTGTTCAGCCAATGAGAAAAGTATTACCAAAATGTTTTCAGATCTTCTTGATTTATGAAAGATGAAGGATACATTAAATATAAGTGCATTTGGCAAGATGCGTCAATTGCAGTTCCTGAATCAGTTTTTAGATTGCTTAATTTGTGGAGGGAAAAACTATTTGGGCTTTCCTTAATAGGTATGTATGAAAATGGAATAGGCTTCGGTAATATTAGTGTTAAAAATGACGATGGCTCATTTTTTATTACCGGGAGTGCAACAGGTGGAAAACCTGTTCTTGAGCTTGATGATTATGCAATGGTAACTAAATGGAACTTTGAAAAGAATCAATTGCATTGCACTGGCAAGACAAAAGCATCTTCCGAATCATTGACACATGCAGCAATTTATGAATCGAATAACAAAATAAGTTCAGTAATACATGTTCATGCAACAGGCATATGGAAAAATTTCTTAAAGAAAATGCCAACTACCGGAGAGGAGATTCTTTACGGAACTCCGGAAATGGCCATTGGAATAAAGAACCTGCTTGAGAATAAAGACAATATTGAGAAAGGCATAGTAGTGATGGGAGGGCATGAAGAAGGAATCTTGACTTTCGGGAAAGATCTTGATGAAGCAGGAGATAGGATATTAGAATATTATTACCAGTCTTTAAATAAATCTGCAATATCCAATGCTGACGACAAATGAAAGGCATTGATTCCCAAACTTGCAGCCACATTAATATTCGCTTCCAAATCGTCAATGAATAGGGTATTTTTTGGCTCTATCTGACTATCGGCAAGCATAGATTTGAAAAATTCAGGATCAGGTTTTCTTGTTCCAAGATCATGAGAATAATATACTTTTCTAAACAACACATAATGATCAAGCCCATATTCTTCCTGAAGTCTCTTATTGTAATAATCAACATGAATTTTATTGGTGTTGCTTAGTAAATACAAATTGTATTTCTTTTTAAGATTTTGTAATACTTTAATTCTTTTTTCCGGAGTTACACCAAGTATAGAATTCCAGGCCTCATCTATCTTTTTATCTGAAGTTTCATTTTTCAGTCGTTTTCTGATTTCATCTCTGAATTCTTCGGGGGAAATCTTTCCTATTTCAAAATCAATAAAAAAATTTGTTGCATGAGATAAAGAGAAATAGCTTAAGAAATCTTTCAATCCAATTTTTTTGAATTTTTTTTCAGGCAAAGCAAAATCAAGTTCGGTAATAACTCCTCCCCAATCAAACATAATGTTAGAAATGCTCTTCTTGTTTATTTGTTTAAGGTCTGATATTTTCATTATTTTAGCAAGTAACTAGAAAATGGTAAAGATATCTAAGGGAAACGGAACTAGCAATATTGTTTTTATAACCAAAATGCAGGATACATGAGCAGAATAGGACTCATAGTCGGATATGGATTAGATTTAGCCGACTCCATCAGCGAGGGAAAGGACCATGTTCAGGATACTCCCTATGGAAAAACAAGTTCAAAAATTACTACCGGAAAGGTCAATGAGAATGAAGTAGTTCTTCTTCACAGACATGGAGAAAAAGGAGATATTCCGGCATTTATGGTAAACTACAAGGCCAATTTGTTTGCTTTGAATGAGATGGGTTGCAGTCATATTCTGGCAACTTCTATATGTGGTAGCTTGCAGGAAGAAATCATGGTGGGTGAATTTGTAGTTTTTGATCAGTTTATTGATCTCACTACACATCGTGAATTGACCTTTACTGATAAACTCCGGCTAAATAAGGTAAATCTTTCGGCTTTTAATAAGCCTTTTGCGGATGACATTCGCGATAACATAATCGAGACTTCGGTAGTTAAAGGTTTTACGGTACATACTAAAGGAACTTTGCTCGCAGTTGATGGACCCAGGCACTCGACCCGGGCTGAGTCAAATCTTTTCAGGCATTGGGGGGCCGATGTGGTAAATACAACAACGGCACCAGAGGCGATATTGGCCCATGAGCTTGGAATATCTTATGCAGCCATTTCCCTTTGTACATATTATGATACCTGGCGCACTGATATTGACCCGGCAACGCGTGAAGAAAAGCAGGAAGTAATTGACAGCAATGCTAAGAAAATAAAAGAGTTGGTATTGGCAGTTATAACAAAACTTTAGTCTCTTACTATTCACAAAAGCAGAACAGTATTTTCAAAGGATTAAAAAATTGCATAATTGTTGACAATTAATTAATATTGCACTCCCTTGAAAAAAGGGAATTAATAATGAATAATTAAGAATTAATAATGCGTGTTATAAAACACATTTTTCATTATTAATTATACATTCTTCATTAAACTGGTCCCATAGCTCAGTCCCGAGAAAACAGAAATCTAAGATTTCATATTTTCTCGAGGATGCTCGAAAAGCTAACAAAATCGGAGATTTTGAGATTTTCGGCACTGGTTAGAGGGATAAGGTTCTTTAAAAAATTAGGAATTAAAAATTAATAATGCGTATTATATTTAGCATTCAACATTATTAATTATACATTCTTCATTGAGATAGGTCCCATAGCTCAGCTGGTTAGAGCACCTGACTCATAATCAGGGGGTCCATGGTTCGAGCCCATGTGGGACCACAAAAACAGAAGTGAGTGTGAGTATTGAGCAAGAGCAAGATATGAGCACTCATTCCTGTTTTTGTCCCTCAAGACTTAAACTCACACTATTCATATGGTTTTTATTTTCAAGAGGGAAACACTCGAACTCTGATTATCATAATTCACCCCCACACTTTCAGAAAACACTTTACTTTTTACTGTTAATAAAAGCAATGAGAAAGCGAGCATACTACTATGTTTTTCTTTTTCCCTCTTGTCGAAAATGCTTTCATGCTCTTACAGAGAAAAGAAAACTAAATTTTCAACTGTTTGGAGCTAAAGTTTGTTGTAGGCGTATTTTTTATTCTCTAACTTAGAATAACGTACTATTACTCAGAATTGTAAAGCCTTTGAGTGAATAAGAAAGGTTTAAAAAAATAGGTCTGGGAGTACTCAGGAACAAGCAACCAAAACGGCAGTCGACCATGGATGTTTAGGAATGATCAGGAAAATTTGTAAATAATCCACCCTCCACAAAATTCACAAAATCTAATTCTCACAAAAAAATAGATTTCAGATGATCGCTTGTATATGTGTTATGAATTAATATTTTACAATTTTATGTATTTCTTGAGTATCCTCGTAAATAATATTTATGTAATAAACATTAGGCGGCAATTGCGAAATATCAATAGTAGATTGTAGATACAAGGTTTTTGAATATACAAGACTACCCATATTATTGTATATTTTAAGCTTGTAATTTGTTAAATTGTTTGCTGGGTTGATGTGCAATATTCCTTTAGTAGGTATTGGATATACTTCGCTTATTGAATTAATAACTGGCTTGTAACCACTAGTTGCCAAGTGTGATATGTTAATGGCAGTGTTTAAATATGAACTACTAATATTAAGTGTTCCATTTTTGGGTGATAAATCATTGTATACAGATACAATTAGTATAGTTGAATCTGATTCCAAAGAATAAGTATACCAATCATCGTTTGTGTTCATGTCAAATGTAGGAATATTGGTATGTAAATTAACTATTGCGCTATCGTTATATTCTTTTAATATAACGGTATTAGGAGTAACATCCAGATAGGGTATAAAGGCATTTTGTGTTATTCTAATTGTGTCGAATGCAATATTTTTATAAGATGCTATTATATCTGTTGATCGGGTAATTGTATCATAATTATTTTGAATTATAATGACTAATGTATCAGTATTAATAATGGTATTTATCCACGAAGGATCTTCAATCTCAAAATGAGTATTTGGAATATTGGTGAAAAAATGACACTTCAAACTATCTTCATTGCTTTCAGAAATTAGTATATCTGACGAAAATGAGAAATAGTATTTAGGCAATTGAAGTATTGTTATTCTCTTTGTCTCATCATTTTCAAATAGAACACTAATATTTTCTGTTTTGCTAGTATCAGATAAATTACTGTCAATTTTTACAATAATCTCATCATTAATTCTTACTGCTGAAAGCCAATCTAAGTTTTCAATTACTTCCCAATTTAATACAGATTTTACAGGAACTGCAATTGAGTCACCGGAGTAAAGCGCGAAAATTGTATCTGTGAGAATTTCGTTAGGAGTGTTGTTCAAGCATAAATAAGCATCGTATAGTTGGGGTAAATTAAAACGTTGTGCGAAAGTTTTATATTGATTTTTATGAACAGCGTGGTAGTCTGGTTTAATTTGATTGTGTTTACAATAATAAGAATTATCCTGATTCACTACATTCCACAAATTATAATGGTCTCTTACTGTCCTTAATCCTGCCTCTAATAAACATTTAGCTAATTTGTTTCGGGTAATAGTATAGTATTGAAAAATACCCCAGATAGCTGCCATCTTCCCGTTAAGAACATGACATAAATCTTTATTTGGGTACTCTTCCATCCAATAGTAGTTTTTTTCGTCTGTATATACCGACCAAAATTCAGCAGAATTACCGCACAAGGTATTGAAAACGCTATCTGCTTCAATTAAGTAAACACTGTCATGCAAAAAATAAAATGCCTGGGTTAAAGCACCGAGTGCTTCTCCCTGTGCCATTGCAGATACCCAAGGTTCATTTAAGGTGATTAAACCAGTGTGAGAAAAATCAAAATCATATAAATAATAACCAGAATGGTTGTTATTTTTTAACCAGTTTGCATTATTTACAAAACCAACTTTATCAATAGAATCATGAGTTATTTGATATTGTTCATAGAATGCAAAAACAGTTTGGCTTGTAGTCACCGTATTTCTATGGTATCCTGATGGATATAGTATTAAAGGGATATAGTTAGAATCGAACAATTGATAATTTACCGGCATGTTTCTATACCAATACAAACCTTCAGCATAGTATGCATCTGCAATAGAATCCAGGTTCTCAATGTGAACTCTTTTAACAATATTTGTATCTATAGCTTTACTGAATAAATCTGTATGAACAATATTAGTTTCAGGAACCAAGTATAGTGTAAAAATGGTTCCATAAAGATTAGAATTTGTAGAGGCAGTTACAATCGATGTGTCATTACCTATTGTAATATAAAATTTTATAGAATCTACAACTTGTTCACCAGATAATAAGGCAGCCTGAACTGTAATATTACATAAATCGTTGCCTGATATATTTCGCATTCCAGTATAACTTCCGTTATGCCAAGAGAGAGGAATAGTATCGTTAACCGATGTAGTACGAACTATTGATGCAATGCTAGCAATAGAGTCAATATTACCATTAACTTGTGCGGGAATTGTTAATTGAATATTGGTTGCTAACAGTTGAAATGAGATTGACAATAATGCTAACAAAGTAAAAAATTTCATAAAACTTTTTATTTTTTGAATCATTGTTGACATATAGCCGTAAATATAATAGGAACTTTCTAATTTGATTTATAAAAACTCATATTTAAAATATATCAGTCGATATGAGCATGATATACTTGATGCTAAATACTTTGATAATGTTTCCTTTCAATGAAAATACATTTTACCATAAACCGGCACCCAGAACTTATGGAGTTAAGGAGCATATAGTATCAATTATCCAGACTATCTCCCTCTGATTGACACCAACAACCGACTTTGTTAATATCAATGAAACCTATAACATCTATGATGAGGTTAAGCTTGTCTCTGATATTATAAAAGTTTCTGAAAAGGCTTCGCTTTTGGTGGGCATTCTTTAGGTACAATTAAAGTACTATCCTATTATTTAAGATGAATCGTTGTTCAAGAGGTATTATACTTTTTGTATAATAGTATTTTTACTCTATATTCAAATTAAGTAAAAATTATTCAACCTTAAATTCTGTGCTGCCAACAATGATATTGCCTTCTTCTGAAAGGCTCCTGATTAAAACCACATAGTTTCCGGTAACATCTGGTATTTGAAAGTTAATTTGAACCTCTGAACCACCTTCGACCATTAATCCGGTTCCCAAAACAAATTGTTTCTGAAATCGGGAATATTGGGTTTATTCTCAGTAAGTAAAGCAAAGTTCGTATTTGGTTGTGGGGTGAACCCATTATAATTGAAAAAAATGGAATTTTCCGGCAACTTAACACCTGCTAAATCACCTTTTTCAGAGATTATACTTATTATTCCACCATAAATGTTGTCACCTTTTATGTAAATCTCGTTAACCATATCTATATGTTTTATTCTCTTTGTAGATATCCTTAACAACTCCTCAATATCAGAAACAGGTATCTTATCTATTAATACTAGAGGTTTGTTACAGTAAGAGTTCTTTCCGCTACCATTCAATCCTAAAATCAATGTCATCATCACCGGTGTCCCGGAATCTCAGGGCTTCCTACTGCTCAAGTCCCATCTCTAATGCCTTTTGGGCAGCGTCAAGATCATTGAAGCCATAAAACTTTGTGCCGGGAAAACCTGAGGAAGGCTCTGCTTGGGATATCGGAGCTTTGAAAGATACTTTATAAGGAAAGAAGTGACATTTAACGGAAGTAAGGAATGCCCATGTGGGACCACAAAAAAAGCCTCATAGATCTATGAGGCTTTTTTATTGTATATTTTATAATCGGATTTTAGATCTTGTGATCCTCCCGAATAATAACCCGACATCCTCCGTTAAGACTTTTATTCCAGTTTTTGGGAGCGTAGATTTTTTTTATTTTATCCAATTGTCCGATATCTGATAACCTTTTATAAATCATTTGCCACGCACAAAGCAGCTTTGGATCTATTTCGCAACGGTCTTCCCTGGAGCCACCACAAGGTCCATTAAGCATACTTTTGGCACAGCGGGTAACGGGGCAGATCCCTCCAAAATCAGCAACAATACATTCCCCGCACTGAGCACATTTCTCGGTCCAGACACCTCGTTCTTCTAAAATACCGAGAAATGATGTATCCAGACCAGCATAAATGGGTTTATCGGGAAATCGTTCTGCCAGGGCCTGAACTCCTGCACCGCATCCTAAGGATAGAACTGCATCATTTCTTTTTATTGCTTCTGCTGCCATTTCGATAAATACATTATCGCACTGGCGTTCAATAGTAAGTTCTTCAATGACAATTGGTTTTCCGGCATTTGCTGATGCTATCCTCAGTGCAGAAGAAATGATGGATACTTCACGTTCACCTCCTGCCAGGCATACCGTTACACATGTGCCGCAGCCAAGTACTAATACATCTTTATGATCTTTAATAACTTCATGAAGATCTTGAATCTTTTTTCTTTCTGCTACTATCATGATACTGTTGTTGATTTCGTTTTTATCTTATTATTTTTTAAAGGATTCGGCCCTAATTCCTTTATTGTTGCAACCATTTCATTTATAATATCAACCAGTGGTTTAGCCATAGCTGCAGAGATATTTTCCATTCTTAAGCGTTCGGGCTCCAATCCGCATTCTTCCAAAATAGTCTTGGTACTGTTAACTCTTTTCTTTGCGTACAAATTGCCATCGATAAAGTGGCAACCCCCCTCCAGACAGCCTGCTACTAAAACGCCATCGGCCCCTTTTTCAAAGGCTTTCATGAAATAATCAACCTCGAGGCGCCCCGTGCAGGGGGAGCGTATTATTCTGACATTTGGGGGGTACTGCAAACGCATAGAGCCTGCCAGATCTGCTGCAGCAAATGCACAATAATGACAGCAAAATGCGATTATCTTCGGTTCAAACTTGGTTTTATTCATTTCGTTTTTTCAAATATTATTATATCGATTCCAGTACTTCTTCAATCATAACATTAAAATAATCCGATTTATAATGGTTTAAGGTGATGGCTTTTGCAGGGCACTCGGCAGTACAAATTCCACATCCCATACATTTTGCCCCGGCAATTTCAGCCTTATGATCGGAATTTACAAAAGGTGCACCATACGGACAAACCTTTACGCAGGTCATGCATGATATACATTTATCGTTATTCACTGCAGATATCTGAGCTCCTACTTCAAGATGAGTTTTTGATAGTACTGTAGCAGCTCTTGAAGCTGCAGCTTTTGCCTGAGAAATATTTTCATCAATAAACTTGGGTGAATGTGCCAGTCCACATAAGAAAACGCCTTCAGTAGCAAAATCAACCGGGCGAAGTTTCATATGAGCTTCAACATAAAATCCGTCAGCGTTCAGAGGTACTTTAAGCATATCTGAAATCACAGGATTATGATAGCCTGCATCTATTCCAGTGCTCAAAACAAGCATATCTGCTTTGATCTTAAGGGGCTCCTGCAAATCAGGGCTATCAATCTTTACTGAATCCAACACACCTTCAATATCTGCTATTTCAGGGGGTGTATCTTTTTCATACCTAATAAATACAACACCTGCTTCCCTGGCTTTTTTATAATACAATTCCCGGAAACCATAGGTTCTGATATCCCGATAGAGAATATAAATATTGGCATTCGGATTTAGCTGTTTGATTTTCAAGGCATTTTTAATAGCCATTGAACAACATATTCTACTACAATAAGGTTTTCCTTCGGTTCGTGATCCGACACATTGTATCATAACAATATTCCGTACCTTATTATCCAGTTTATTTGCATGAAGCTGTTGTTCCAACTCCAATTGTGTAGTGATATTCTTGGTTAATCCATTTAGATATTCTTGTGTATGAGCAGGCATGGCACCATTGGCAACTACAATTGCCCCACAATTTATCTCGTTGGATTTCTGTTTCTGATCAAACTTTACTTTAAAATTACCGATATGACCAGTTATGCTATTCAAATCTGTATTCTTGTAAACGAATATATTTCTGTTCTTTTCAACACTATCAATTAAATCAGTTCGGTATTTGGTTAAGTCGGGATGCTCCAATGTGCTGTTAATATTGAGCAGATTTCCACCAAGTGCAGAGGTTTTTTCTATCAGATGCACATCAAATCCTTGATTTCCAAGAGATAATGCCGCTGTCATACCACTAAGTCCACCACCAATAATAAGTGCATCCTGGTTTATTGGTATGGATTCTCCAACTAAGGCATTCAGATTCCTTGCTCTTGCTATTGACATTTTAACCAGATCAATGGCTTTTTCAGTTGCTGATTTAGGCTCGTTGGTATGAACCCAGGAACATTGGTCCCGAATATTTGCCAACTCAAACAGATAGGGATTAAGCCCTGACTCACGCAATGTTTCCCTGAAGATAGGCTCATGCGTTCTGGGTGTACAAGATGCAACAACAATACGGTTAAGCCTTTTTTCTTCTATTGTCTTTTTCATTTCTCCCAAACTGGCATCGGCACAGGAATACATGGTATGTGTTGCAAATGTAACATTGGGGATATCCTGAATAGCTTTAACTACTTTCTCGACATCAACAACAGAGGCTATATTAATACCACAATGACAAACAAATACTCCAATCCTTGGAACTTCATCAGTGATATCATGCTCAGGTGGATATGTTTTATGGGTAATCAGGGTATTTTTTTCACTGCTCAACAATTCCATGGTCATGGCTGCTGCACCACTGGCTTGCATCACCGTTTCGGGTATATCTTTTGGTTCCTGGAATGCGCCGGCCACAAAAACTCCCTCTTCATTGGTAGTTAATGGAGATAATCTATTTGTATTGCAAAACCCATGATCGTTTATTTCAATACCCAATTGCCGGACACTTTCCGAAATGCTTTTTTTAGGATCGATCCCAACGGAAAGAACTACCAGGTCGAAATCCTGTTCAATGTATTTGTTTTCGTTATTGACATATCCAATGCGAAGATCCTTTGTTTGTGGCATCTGAATTATCCGGGAGGGCATACTTCGGATGAAATTAATGTTTTCCATATTGTTTGCCCGTTCAAAATACTGGTCAAAGTCTTTACCATGCGCCCTAATATCCATATAAAAAACAGTAGCTTCAAGTCCGGGTACATGTTCGCTGGCAATCATTGTTTGCTTTGTTGTAGCCATACAACAGATGGAAGAGCAATACTCGTTTCCGCAATTTGAATCACGTGATCCAACACATTGTATCCATGCTATGCGCCTGGCCTCTTTCCCATCTGATGGACGAGTAACATGACCTCCGGAAGGTCCGGCGGCTGATAGTATTCTTTCAAATTGTACGCTTGTAAGTACATTCTTATACCTGTTAAAGCCATATTCTCCTTTTTCCGCTGCGGCAAACTCTTCAAAACCGGGAGTTAAAATCACCGCACCGACATCAATTTTGATAATTTCATCCTTCATTTCATGGCGGATAGCCTTTTTCTCGCAGGCATCCACACATTCCATACATTCCGAGCACAGAGCGCAATTTAGACACCGCTCAGCTTCATTGATAGCTTCTTCAACGGAAAGAGTTGATTCAATTTCACTAAAATTTTTTATTCTTTCTTTTACAGGAAGTTCCCTTGCTTTTGCGCGTTCTTTTGGTTCAACATTCTCAAGCGAGGGCAGTTGTTCTTTAGGAATGGGTATGATTGTATCTTCAAAACGATTGTTTTCTAATTCACCGTTGTTTAATGTCCTCAGAATTGATTCTGCGGCTTTTTTACCGGCTCCAACTGCTGCAATAACCGTAGCTGCTCCTGATACTGCATCGCCTCCGGCAAAAACTCCTTTTTTGCCTGTTCTTCCAAATTCATCCGAAATGATATTTCCCCATTTGTTAAAGGGTAAATCGGGAGTTGATTTTGCAATAGTATCTTCGGGTTTGCTACCGATGGCTTTAATTATGGTATCAACCTTAATTTCAAATTCTGAACCTTTAAGCGGAACCGGTCTGCGTCTTCCTGAATCATCAGGTTCACCCAATTCCATTTTTATGCATTTTACTGATTTTAACTTTCCATCTTTTCCTTTAATAAATTCAACAGGAGCAGTAAGGAATTGGAAATTAACACCTTCCTCTTTCGCATGATGCACTTCTTCTTTTATGGCAGGCATCTCCATGGCAGTTCTACGATACAAAATAGTAACGTTTTTTGCACCCAACCTAAGAGCATTACAGGCAGCATCCATAGCTACATCACCTCCACCAATAATTGCAACATTGCCACTTAAAGTTGGTCTCTCCCCGGGTATGCTTGCTTTCTTTAAAAACTCTATACCGTCTTCAACTCCCTCAATATCTTCACCGGGTACATCCAGATCCGTACCTTGTTGTGTTCCAATACCGATGAACACAGCTTCATTGTCTTTAAGTAATCCATCTATAGTAATATCGTTGCCAATTTTACTATCGAAAACAAAATTTACACCCTTTCGTCTAATAAGATCAATTTCATAATCGAGAATATCTTCCGGAAGACGATATTCAGGAATTCCATAACGTAACATTCCTCCTGCTTTGGGATTTGACTCATATACTGTAACTGCTATTCCATTGTCAGCGAGATCTTGAGCAACAGTCAATCCTGCCGGTCCTGCTCCAACAATGGCAACCTTTTTCGCATTTACAGGAGGTGTTTTTTCTTCAGGTAAAGCAAGTTCGCCTGATTTCACCATTTCAAATTCTTTTTCGGAGGCAAAACGTTTTAGCTGCCTGATTGCAATTGCAGCATCAACATCCTTGCGGGTACATGCATCTTCACAAGGGGCAGGACATACCCGGCCGCAAATTGCAGCCAAAGGATTTCTTTCCCGTATTAAATTAACCGCTTTTACATATTCCTTTTTCTTAATTAACTGAACATATCCCTGAACATTGATATTAGCCGGGCAATTTGTTTTGCATGGAGCATGACCGGTTTTTAATAAATTGGGCATGTTTGGAATCGCCTGTGCGTAATATTTCTGTATTACTTTTCTTTTTCCCAGATCTCTGTTAAATCTGTCTTCAATTTCTACAGGGCATGCAGTAGTACATTCGCCACAATCGTTGCATATGTCTTCATCAATATATCGGGGGGATTTCTTTACTGAGGCTTTAAAATTACCTGGTTCTCCTTCTATTTTAACTAATTCTGATAATGTAAGGATGTCGATGTTTAAATTTCTTGAGCATTCAACAAGCTTTGGTGAAATAACACATATGGCACAATCTCCTGTTGGAAAAGTCTTATCAAGATGAGCCATCATTCCGCCAATAACGGGCGATTTATCGATAAGGTATACCTTATAGCCCGAGTTAGCAAGATCGAGAGAAGCCTGCACTCCGGCTATACCTCCACCTTGTACTAAAACAGCTCCAACTTTATTATCTTTTTTTGACATCATGTTTTCAAGCTTATTATACAACTGCCTGATTTACCTTGTTAATTATTGGTTCTGGTGTTACAATACATCTGTTCATTCCAAGATTTTTTGGTGAAATTCCCAAACATAATCCCAACAATTGAGTGATGTAAATCACAGGAAGATTATAATTAGTATTCTTTTTCTTATTTATATCTTTTTGGCGTAAATCAAGATTTATCTGACACATAGGACAGGCTACAGAAATGCATTCTGCACTGGATGTTGTTGCCATTTCAAGCACATTACTTGAAAGTTCAACAACAATATCGGGCCTTGAAAGGGCAAACCCACCTCCGCAACATTCTACTTTATGAGGCCAGTCAAGGCTTTCACCTCCCATCATATCGACCAATCTGTCCATTGAAGTAGGATTTTCTGGGTCATCAAAATTTGTTACTTCATTAGGACGTACCAATAAGCAACCATAATAATTTGCAACCTTAAGGCCATTTAAAGAATGTGTTAAATTTTTCTTGATTTGATCAAGACCAATGTCCTCAAGTAAGATCTCTATAAAATGTCTTACTTTAACAGATCCGTCATATTTTTTCCCGAGTGCTTCTGCCACTTGTTCTTTAACACCCGGTTTATGTTGTATTTCATAATTAGTAACTTTCATCCTGTTGTAACAGGCCGCGCAACTAACCAGCATATCGAGGCCCATTTCTTGCGCCTTTATTAAATTGGTTGCAGGAAGTGTTACAGATAATAATTTATTTGTATGATGGGCAGGTGTTGAACCACAACATGTCCATCCTTTGGGTTCAAGTATTTCTATGCCGAGTGCCTTGGCTACTGCAACCAGGGATAAATGCTGATCCTGTGCTGTTGATTCTGCTGAGCATCCGGGATAATAGGCATATTTCATAAAAAGATCTTTAAATATATTTAAGTATCACTTTTGCACTTATTTCTTTACCTTTTTGAAAATCCGTTTTACAGATTTTCTGTCACCTCCAAAATTTGGGAAAAGGGCAATCTTTCTTTTCGTTAGTATGGCCGACATTTTATCAGAATCCTGCATAAAATTCTTAGTTTTTAACTTGAAACCTACAATCATTCCAACATCATAGGTTCTTCCAAATAATTTGACAGAGTTTAGAAATGATTCATTCATCTTTTTTACTTCATCATTTTCAGATGCAGTATTCTTTTTTGCAGCTAAAATCCTTAAGGCATCCATTACAGCTGCCATGTCAATTTTCATGGGGCATCTTGAGTAGCATGTTTCACACGAAGCGCACATCCATACTAGTTTACTATCGAGAATTTCGTCTCCGGCATTTAATTGAAGTTTCCTGATTATATCAGCAGGTGGCGAGTCGACCATATTCACAAGAGGACATCCGTTTGTACATTTTTTACATTGCAGGCAGGAACTAATGTCAACACCCGATATCTCTTTCACTGCTGCAGAGATGCCCTGTGTCTGAATATCCTTTTCAATTACTAATGTCATCTAATTCGTTTTTAGTCAATTATTTGGATCCTGATTTTTCAATTTCTTTTTCCAGTTCATCAATATTTTCTTCTTCACCATACACATCTTTTTTGGCGTCAGTAGGTGTTTTTGCTAAACTTGGAACTACTTTCCTATATACTTTCTGCGGCATAAGTTTTTTACCCTTTACTGTTAACAGATCATCGATTTTTATTCCAAATAGCTTTTCATTTTCTTTCAGATAAGGTAAAATCAACTCCCAATCTTTCTCGTTGAATGGTGAAAACATACAGCCATTTAGTTGTTCAGGGACTAACTTACGTATAGGATCGCGAATAAATGCCGCCCCTCCCGATGCAAGTGAGAAGAGATTGCTTCCGGGATATGGTTCAGGAAGAGGCTCAATGTTACCCTCTTCATCAAATTTTACAGCATTAACAATAACAAATCCTCCTCCCTTATGAGCATCACCGGCCATGAATGATTCTCCAAGAAAATCAAGGCATGTACCATTTATAACAACCCTGGGGCGACCTACCGAATTAATAAGTGGACGGCCTGCTGCATTTCCGGCTACATAAATAGAAGCACCCTTGGCTCCATAAAGGAAAGTTTGTCCAACATCTCCATGAATTACCAGCTTGCCAGCTTTAATTATCTGACCCAGCTGATCCTGAGCATTGCCATGAACAGTAATAGATAAACCATCAATACCTGAGGCCAGGTAATCACCGGCACTGCCATACACATTAATTGTAACACCATCTGTCTCCGGACCCAATCCGCAACCAAGATACCTTTGTCCTGAGCAATTAAACACGATAAAATCTTTCCAGCCTTTTTTATAGGCATGAACTAAATACATGGCATCGCATTCATCACCCTCAGGAGGAAAATCGTTGGCGTCAATTACAAGGGTTTGTTCAAGATTGAGTGGTTCCCGAAGTGTTTTTCTTGATTCAAAATCAATTAACTTATGGCTGGAATTACCTGCTTTATCTTCTCCAAATTTTGGAATATCAGAAAGTGAAGCGTTAATTTCCTGGCGAATTATGTGAAGTAAATGGCTCCTCTTTTTATTCCCTGCGGGATATCTCTGATCATTTAATTGAGTAAGTACTTCAATTACGGTTAAGGTATTTAATTGTCTTTTTGAAAGCTCAGTTAGCATTTTGCATGCAAAGCGTAAATCATCAAAGGTCCATCTGGGAATATTGCTTTTAAAATAATTAATGAGCTCGCTGATATTTTGATTCTCAACTTCTCTTGTGAGTTTTTTTTCTATCTGATCGGATATTTCAGATGAAATCTGACTTATTGAAAAATCGCATACTTCAGTTTTATCTGTTATGTGGATTTCTTTCCCGAATTTATCTTTACAGGATATTCGGTATTTTCCATTCTCATCGGGATTCAGATCAAATCCAAATGCTCCTCCATCTGAATGACTTCCTCCACGTGCATTCCAGTATTTATCTGCCACCGGACAAATTCGTTTATCATCTTTGGACAAGCTTTCAAGGGTTGCATCTATTGCCTGCTTTTCGGAACCAATTAATCCAACCTGAATTTCCCCATCTGCGAAAGCAAAAACCTGCGGACGGAGCATTCCTGTATCTGTTATACCCAATAGCTGATATTTTCTGTTTTCAACCAGGTTACGTGCAATTATAAAAAACCAGGGTCCGTCAGGAGATCCATGCATATGAGAAGCCTGTATGGCCCTGTATATTTTTTGCTTTTCCTCCGGCAGACGGTCAAAATCAAGCTCAGTTGTAGGAGCTAATGCTTCAATAATATATTCAAGCGGATATTTATATGTTCTTGTTAAAAGGTCGAACATTAAAGCTGATACTTCTGTATCGGTAATAAACTGGGGATAAATATCACGCTGCAATAAATACTCTGTGACGGAATGGTAATTAGCAAAATCGCCATTATGTACCAATGCCATATTCATGGCAGTAAATGGATGAGCTCCTCCGGGATGCCATACACGACCCCGTGTGGGATAACGTTGATGGGCAATCCAAACCTGGGCACATAAATCACTGATCTTATAATATTCGGTAATAGCCTCGGCATATCCTACAACTTTAAGGATCATTATATTTCGACCCATGGACATAACAAAAGCCTGTTGTTTCGAGTCATTTACATAATATTCCTGGTTTAGCTTAAAGCTATTCTGACTGACAAATTCATCTTCTGCTTCGCGTTTCTCCAATTCCTGAAAGCTATTTTCGCTGATGAATTGTTCCAGTACAGATTCTTTAACACGAATGAAATATCGGTAAACATCAGGGGGTTTAACTTCAAGCCCCTTTACCGTAGTCCAATCATCAACCGTATCAAGTTTTGAGGATGTTTCAATAGTAAAATATGGTTTGATATGTGATTTCTCAACAGTATTTTTTATTCCGGAATCGAGATATGCAACATGAAGCATATAATAATCATCAAGAACTTCCCTTGTTACTCCAAGTTGCTCAGGTATAAAACCTACAGCAGCAATTCCTCCACCTTTTCCATTTCCGCGATTATGCATTAACCTGGATGGTTCATAGATATGTTTGCCCGGAACCGGTTCTGAGCAACAAAAACCAACAACACCACAACCGCCTTCCGCATCAGTCCCTGATGAAGTTTTTATAGGCTCAATATCCTTTACCAAACGTTTTTTTGAGGCCAGTATCTTTTCAGTTGTATCTCCCATTAGTATTTAATTATTTGCAATAGTCCAGGTTCATTAATAAATCAGTGCGTCCGCGTAATTCTGTAATGCTTTTCAATCCAAGTTTGAATAGTATTTCTTTCAATCCCTTTTCCCAGGCACTGTAAAGGTTAACCAGCCGTTGAGTACCCCATTTTATGTTCATGTAATCTATCAGTCCGGGATCGGTTGTTGCAATGCTTCTTGGGCAACCTCTTCCTGCTGAACATCGTCCACAGCGAACACAACCCAATGCAACCAACTCGGAAGTGCCAATAACAACTCCGTCAGCACCCAGTGCAATTGATTTAGCAATATCATAATGATGTCTTATTCCACCACTTGCAATAAGTGTTACGCTATCTCTGCCTCCCTCGGCTTCTAAAAATCTATGAACCTTCGGAATGGCATATTCAAGCGGCATAGCAATATTCTTTTTGGCAATATCAGGAGCTGCTCCAGTACCTCCATAACCTCCGTCGATATGAATAATATGAGTTCCGGCGAACTGACTTCCGATAGCTACCATATCAACATCGGTAGGTGTAGATACTTTTGTTGAAACTAATGCCCTTGGATTAATATGTTTTACCCAGTCAATATGTTTCATGTGATCTTCGATGGAGTAGACACTATGAAACGGGAATGGAGAAAACAAAGGTATACCCTGTACGGCTTCACGCATTTTTGAAACTGCCGGAGTGTTTTTAGTCCCCAGCAAGTGGCCCCCCAATCCGGGCTTAGCGCCCTGTGCATATTTAAATTCAACAATAGGCACACGCTGTATAGTTTCTTCACGGACACCAAAAAGGCCGGTTGCAATCTGAGTTATCATATGTTCGTCATATGGCCGAAGTCTTTCCATATAACCACCTTCACCAGAGCATGAAAAAGTATTAAATGCTACAGCAGCTCTTGCTTTTGAGAGCTGTACAACATTACTTACCGATCCGAATGACATACCTCCACCATACCAGGGAACATCTATCTTTATTTCAGGTCTGTCATCATTTCTTTTATTCAAATTCAGGCTAATATCAATATCTTCTATCCTAAGTTTTTTATCAGTCTTTTCAGGATATTTAAATACAATTCGGTCAAAGCCTCCTTCAGTTCGGCCTAATTCATAGTCAATATCACTATCCTCAGGAAGAAGATCTCCGGTTTCAGACATATACCATGTAGCAAGTATATTTTCGTGGGTCCAACGATTATCACCCAAAGCGTCCATCATAGGATTTCGGCTAATTTTGAGTGCCCCATTCGGACATTTGGCAACGCAATAATTCTCGGTTTTCTCGCAAATGGATTGGTTGCATTTGTATATATGAGGTTTAGCAAATAATTTATATCCGGGTTTCATTACATGCACTCCTTTGGGGCAAATTTCTGCACATGCTCCACACAAAGTGCATTTTTCTTCGTCGCGAAAGACTAAATATTTTGAAATTTCATTCAGGTACCGGGTTGGGGCAGGCTCAATTGTTCTTGGTACCTCAGCTTGCGGCACAAGAGTCTTAAAGGTATTTTCAGGAAGTAGTTCTTCCAGTTTCTGCTTATTGCTTAAATATTGGCTCATATATTTCTTTCTCAAGTTCTTCTTTAAACATTGCACGTCCCACATCACCTCTTAATCGACGAGCTTCACGCATACCCATTGCTCCCATTAATTCTACAATTTGCCAGTGCCAGGCGCCCATTAAGTTTGTCATCCTGCCAACACTATATTTTAGATCGATTTCCTGATCGAGTTTAGCCGGACAATAATCACCTGGTTTGCAACTATCGCATAATTTACATTCAATAGCTATTAGAAAGGGAAGGTTGATAGAAACCAGATCGGCACCACAAATAATGGCTTTTGCTAAATGCTCCGCCAGGGCAATTCCTCCACCGCCAATAATAGTCACTTCATCCCGAATCTCATTCTTAATTAATTCTCCATGAATTTCCCTAAGCATATCTTTAACAAACCTTGGATTTTTGGCTCCAATTTCATTTCCATTTAAATCAGCAGACAGATGCAAAACATCAACACCCAGTTTGGCAAGTTCCAGGGACCTGGTAATACTTTCACCATCAAGTTGTATTCGAACTGAGATAATAATTTCCGGAAGAGCTGCTTTTATTTTTTTAATTTGATCGATAACATTTTTCTGATCCGGAATCTCCAACAGTCTGGTTTTCTTTAAAACTTTGATTGGAATATCAGGTCCCTCCGGGTTTAGATAGAAAGCTATATGCTCAAAGTAGTCATCTTCATAAGCTCTTAATTCCGGATATTTTGCAGAATCTATTAATGTGATAAGATTCGTTTTTTTTGCTGTTTCAATAAGTGAGGCTTCTAATTTTGGGAGTGTATGTACAGCTGAGGTTAAATCAAAAATCACCGGCAATGGTAATGAGATTAATGGAGGAAGATCATTAAGTATTTCATTATCTTTAAATGAAAGATAGGAGGGTTTCCTTCCAATATCAACGGATGTGCTAATGTATTCACGACCATGAATTCCATCTCGGGTGGGTCTTACAATTTCCGACATATCGGTCCACATTGAATCGAAACCATGACCACTAAACTTGCCTCTGTAGCCTGCACCAGAAACAGGAACTTTACCAGTTTCAGCTTGTAGCCATGTACTCCTGAAAATGGATGGGACCCAATACTTGTTACCCAAATTCGTGTATTCCGAATTTATGGAAAGACAAAGAAGTCCCTTGGTGCAATTTTGCACACATGAAAAGCATCCCATGCATTCATTAAACACACTATGGACATCATCCAGGTTTTTTATAAATACTGTTTCTTCCCTGTATCTATCATAAACACAGGCTTTTTTTACGCAATTATGACACCTGGCACAATCTTCCCTCCAGTCGACAATTCCATATTTTCCAATGCGAGGCAGTCTGGGTAATACAGGTTCAGTTTTAATATAATATTTTTCAGGCATAATTGTTTTGTTAAAAACCAGCTTTCGAAATAAGATCAGGTAGAATATCTTCTTTTCCTCCAGATATAATATGAATGCCTTTCAAGCCTTCCATATTCTTAATCTTATTTATTGTTTCAACACACAAGGTAATCCCCATTTCTTTCTGGGCATCCTCATCACCGGCATCCTTTAACCTTTCAAGTTGTGGAGATGGGATATAAAAATCAGTATGTTTTTCAAGAAGCTCTATAGCTTCTTTATAGCTTGAGAGAGGATATATTCCGGCAATAATAGCAGCTTTTTCAGTTAATTCTGCGTTGTTAGCAGCATCCAGCCATTCCTTAAATTTTGTGGTGCCAAATACCGCCTGGGTTTGAATAAATTTGGCTCCGGCATTTACCTTTTTTATTAAACGTAAAATATTGAGCTCAAGGGGTTCTAAATAAGGATTAGCAACAGCTCCAACCAACATCGAAAAATCGCCGATAATTTTTTCCTCATTCATTAATACACCCTCCTTATTCATCTTGTTAACAATATCAATCAATTGAATGGAATCAATATCATAAACATTTGCAGCTTCGGGCATTCCGGTAAGCGATTGATGATATCCGGAAAGGCACAATATGTTTTTTATTCCTAATGAGGCTGCTCCGAGTATTTCAGATTGAAGGGCAATCCTGTTACGATCGCGTGTAACAATTTGAAAAACCGGCTCAATACCTTCCCGGTATAATTGTACCGATGCTGAAAGGCTTGACATAACAGGGCCATATGGATTGTCAGCAACATTTATGGCAGTTGCACCGCAGTTTTTTAATATCTCGAGAGGAGAGATGTTAGTTCCGATCTTTGGTAAATATTCGGCAGTAACAATGAAATCACCTTCAATAATCTTTGTTTCTAAAATACTTTCTTTAACCATTTTATCTATAGAATTACATTTTCAGAATTCTGCCTCACCTTGAAATTTTTACAGAATTTTTTTATTTCATTCATAATTTGGAGCTTATTACTATTCTCGTGCGCTTGCAGAAGCAGAATTCTATCACTCTCAAATCCAGATTCTTTAAGAATAGAATTTATTGCCAATACACGATTTTTTGCACGTTTGTTCCCTTCTATATACTGACAAGATCCTTCCTTACAAGTATATAGTACAACACCATCAGCCCCGGTTTCTATCACTTTCATCAGGTATTGGATATTAATACGCCCTGAGCAGGGAAGGCTGATCATTTTAATTTCAATACCTTCTTCGTTATAGCAATTTGTAAATATTTCCGAGTTAGAACTATTGGAACAATAGAAAAGTAAGAGTTTTAATTTGTCAATAATCATGTAGTTGAGTTTAAAATAATGATGCTAAAAATATCAATAGGAATTTTAAAGAACAAAATAATTGCTATGTTTTATATGAAAAAGATGTGCAATGTTACTAATTGTAAATGAAGTACTTAAATAACTTTTAAATAGTAATATAACTATACTAATAGGAGGCTTTTACTTACAATTTGTAAGTAAAAAATTCCATGCCTTCAAGTGCTATTTTTAAACCAGAACATAGGAAGGATTGTGTTTTTAATAGGGCAGATTATAAACCCAGAGGAAGCATGAATTTTGTCAGGCATAAAAAATGTTCACAGTCTGTTTTCTCTTCGCTCACTCTCTTTCCGAAAATGCTTTCATACTTCAACCAAATGAAAGAAAATACATGAAAACACTATCTGATATGAATATACATATTCATAGGTAAGGCAACAAATTTATCCTGTATTGTTAGATTAGTTTTTAATAACTTTAAGTAATAAGCTAAACTTAAAGGCGGTGAAAACAATTCGTAATTTATTCAGAACTTTACTTAATACAAGTATTCTAATTTTAATTCTAACAGCCAACTCTTACACTCAGGAGAATTTGGATATTATACCTATTCCAGGAAGAAATGAATTGTTTCACCAGCTACTATTAAACAAGGTAGATACATTGTCTAAGCAAAGAGCTGAAGCTGTTGAACTTGCTTTAAATTCGGAAGAAGCATTTATGGAAAGACAGCAGAGGCTATATGAAGATTACCTAATGTTACTTGGTGATCTGCCTGAAAAATCACCTCTTAATGCATTGGTTGTTGATACCATTACCAGCGACGATGTATACCGTATTGAGCGATTGCATTACCAAAGTTTGCCAAATCATCATGTAAGCGCTAATTTTTATATACCTGATACCGGAACAGCTCCTTATCCATCAGTTATTATTACCTGTGGCCATTACCCGGTTGCAAAAACATATGTCGATTATCAGAATCTGGCAATATTGTTTGCAAAAAATGGTATCGCGGCATTATTAGTTGACCCTATTGCACAGGGTGAAAGATACCAGATGACAAATTCATCTGGAACTATAGCTTACTCTGGCGGTAGTGGTACTACAGAACATACAATGTTAGATGTTGGAGCAGTTTTAACAGGTACAAGTGTTGTAGGGTATGAGTTGTGGGATAATCATCGTGGTGTAGATTATTTGTATTCACGTACCGATGTAGTAGATACCTCAAAAATTGGTTGCGCGGGACATTCAGGAGGCGGTGCGCAAGCTACGTATCTTTTAGCTTATGATAAACGGCTGAAAGCCGGTGCTGTTGCAAATTTTATAATGAATGAAAAAACACTTTATAATACAATCGGACCGCAAACTGGCAGTCAGAACTTATCATATGAAGGAGCGTATAGTATCGATCATCCTGACTATATTTCAATGTTTGCTCCTAAACCTTTCATGATTATTGCTACAACAACCGACTTCTTTGATATCAATGGAACGTATGAAACCTTTGATGAGGTTAAGCTTGTCTACGATACTTTAAATGTTCCTGAGAAAGTTTCACTTTTCGTAACAAGTGATGTACATGATTATACAAAAGTTAAACGCGAAGGCGCAGTACGTTGGTTTAAACGATGGTTTTACAATGATAACGATACCATAATTGAAGGTGATCAAACAACACTATCTGGTGATGATCTTGAAGTAACTGAATCCGGACAAGTAATATACGAATGGGAGGATGAATTAAGTGTAGATGTTCTTAACCTCCGTTTGGCTGACAGCTTAGCTGATGACAGAGAAACATTCTGGAATGAAAATACCAAAGATTCTTGTTTAAACATGGTTAAAAAACTTATTGTTTATGAACCTTACCAGGAACCATTAATTGCTGCAGATTCTGGTACTATAGACAGAGGAGATTACACAATAGAAAAAATAAATATTCTTTGCGGGGATGATGTCCCTGTTCCCGGCTTATTATTCTCATCGAAAACAAAACCAGCCACCTCTTCTGCTATTTTGTACGTAGATGGAAGGGGTAAAGACCATGATGCTGACGAAGGAAAATGGATTGAAAAACTGGTAGTGGATTCAGGTTATATTGTATTTGCTGTCGATGTGCGTGGGTTTGGTGAAACTGTTGACAATCCCGCTAAAAACGAATCGAAACATAAAAACAATGAACACCGAAACACAGTAATTTCGCTGTATGCTGGTAAAACTTTAATAGGACAGCGTGTGACCGATATAATGAAATCTTTGGATGTTCTTTTGGCCAGAGATGATGTGGATACCAGCAATATAAGTATTGTAGGTATAGACAGAGCAGGGCCCGTTGTAATGCACGCAGCAGCTTTGGAGGAAAAATTTAAAAGCATTACTATTCGACTATCAGATAGTTCCTGGGTAAATATAGTTGGCTCACCTCTTTCCAGCAATAAAATGACACACATTGTTCCAGGAGCTTTAAAGTATTATGATCTCCCGGATATTGTTGCATCCATTTCACCCAGGCCTGTGTTTTATGCAGATGAACCAGTTATTGAAGGACCTTCTGGTGATGTAGCTATAAAAAGTTTAGATGCAGATTATCTAAAGGTATGTTACCCGAATCCTGCATCTGACAATACGCTAATTTCATATTCTATCCCGGAACCTGGAAATGTAAAACTAAAATTGTTTGATTCTCAGGGTAGGGAAGTAGATACTATATTGGATGAGTACCAAATAGCCAATAGTTATTCTATTAATTATGACATATCTAAGCTAGTTCCAGGTACCTATTTTTGTAAAATGACTTTTGGGGGCCAATCTGCAGGTACAATTAAAATGCTTGTGCTACCCTAATTAGTAGGTGGCTTAATCTTCATATACTTTCTCGAAAGCAGGAATAATGTAAATATGAACCAGTAAAAGACTTAACTCTAAATATAAACATTTACCTGTTTCCAATACGTGGTTTGATTCTTAATTCCTACCCTGGGTATATCATATAACTTATTCAACCTTAAAATCTGTGCTACCAATTATAATGTTACCATCTTCTGAAAGACCTCTGATTAAAATCACATAGTCTCCTGTAACATCCGATGTATTAAAATTTATTTGAACTTTTGAGTCTCCTTTGGCAATTAAATCCGGTTCCCAAAACAAATTATTTCTGAAATCTGGAATATTAGGTTTACTATCCGTTTGTGTAGTTAATTTCATATTTGGTTGTGGAGTGAAACCATCATAATTAAAAAACATAGAACTTTCAGGCAACTTAATGCCTGCTAAATCACCTTTTTTAGAGAATATACTTATTATTCCACCATAAATGTTGTCGCCTTTAATGTAAATTTCATTAACTATATCTATATGGTCTATTCTTTGTGAAGAAATTCTTAACAATTCCTCAATATTGTAAACAGGGATCTTATCAATTAATATTAATGGTTTGAATTCTGTATAAAAAGGATGGTTCTCAATGTTGCCTCTTATTTGTAGTGAATGCATTCCTTTTTTCTTTATAATCATTACTTCCATAACAAGCTCAATAAATACCTCATATAGATTTGGCAATTCTATATAATCTTTAATATAGATACTTCTTGAAGGTGGGCCATAAAAATTAGAGGATGCAGTATCATAACAAGTGTATTGTAATTCAGGTTTAAGGAATGATTTATTGATCTGCATATTCAACATTATTTCCTCAGCAATTTTTACCTCATTTTCAGATGAAAGGAATGGATAGCCCCGGAATGAAAAAGTTTGTGAGAAAAATTCATTGTCGATTAATATTTTTGTGGATTGCTGTTTTTCATTCTCATATGAAATAAACATTTCATTCTTCAGGCATGTGGGTTGAAGTGAAAAAATAAATTTTCCCTCTGAGTTGGTTTTAGTTTGAAAGTAATTGAATTTATTCCCTAAAACTGATAATTGTACATTCGTATTTGAACTAGGTTGTGAATCGTCAAGTTCGAGAATACAGCCTGAAATTGTAATGCCATTTAATTCAGGGACATATGTTTTTACATTTGAGTTATTACTGACTGATATTCCAGAATTTATAATTCCAAAGTTAAACTGGTTAATTGCCTCTTTTTTGACTACCGAAATGCAATAACTTTTAGGTGAATAACCTAAAGATTTTGGAAAATCTAAAGTAACATTCACTTCTTCGCGCTTTGAGAATGTTGATTTTGATAAGTCACAATTAACCGAATCCTTATGTATCTTTAAGCCTGTTCCTTTCTCAATTTCAATTGAATCTGAGTTATAATCCTGGTTTTCGATTACATATGCTTTATTGGGATTTATGACACATACTTTTAAATAGGCAAAAACCTGCGGAGAAAAATTTCGCATCCACTTAGTATAAGCTATTAAAAAATAGTTATCAGATTGTAAATCAGAAGGAATAATAAAACTTCCATCAGCCCCTGAGGAGGAAAAAATATACTTTCCTTTAAAAGCAGCTATGCCTTTACTATTTACAAGTTCAACATACAATACCTTACTCCAGTTTTTTTCTTTTACCAGTGGATGGCTATTATTGACTGCTTTAAAATAAACTGTTTCATTCACTGCATAGTAATTCCTGTCGGTAAACAAAACAATTTTTTCGTTAAGCGCATCAGGGTAGTTTAGCTCCAAAGGTGAAAACTGTGAATTAAGATTCACAGAAAACAAACAAATCAATACTATTTTTAAAAAAATAAATTTATTCATGATTTTTTACCAATAATCAGGTTTTATTAATGTTCCTCCCTTTAACCTGCAATCAATGCATGATTGATCAATCAATGAGAAGGTATCTTTTCTTGGTAAACCTTCCTCAAAAAAAGGATGTAAATAAAGAGGTGTATCAGGTATATTTGCATCAGGACCCGGGATCGTCCCAGGCTCGCTTCCCCCCCATAAATATCGTAATAAATTATCCCATTCTTCAATAATATCACTACAATAGTAATTATTGCGATTCATATGGATTGAGGTTGTAAATCTTTTGCTTTTAACTGAAGAAGCGCTAAAAATACCTATCACTTTTTCATTTTCATCATCAATACATTTAATATTTCCTTTCAATTCATAAGGTTGTGTATTATATAATCCTCCTGATTCTTGTGATTGCGTTTGCAGCTGATTCCAGTATACAAATGCAGTATTAGTTAATGCAATCTGTTTTAATAATATGCTGTATTTAATAGTCAATCTATTGTCTTTGTTTGTGATAAGGTATAAAGGCAAACCAATTACTTTTTTATCTATTTTGTTATTTGAGGTATAGGTATATATACCATTTACCTTACTTGTTTTCCAGCATGTATAAAGGCTATCGATTAGTGGCACATCCTTTCGGGCTTGAGGATCCAGGAACCCAATGAGGGTATTCTATACTAGAATAACAGCAATGGTATTCAACGCCATAATATATTATAAAAGTTTTCTCCTCAGCGTGATATTCCCATGTTTCAATCGCCTCCCATCTATAATTGCTGGCAAAATCTCCTGTGGCATCAAAATCAATATAAAACTGAATGCCGTTTTGAGGAGGTAAATCAGGATCATCAGGTATAATGTTTTCATATTCAAAATAGATTCTGTCAATATCAGGGCATGGAAGGAGTGAATCAAATTCAGATTCATATTTCTTTCCATTTCCATTATCTAATACTACTTCAATTTTATATTGTGTACCAGTTTGCAAGTATTGTTCTTCAATCCAGATTCTGTATTTACCATCAGCATATAGCTCCATTTCAAATTCATTGCCTTTATCATCAATTATTTTTACCTGGCAATCATTCAATGGATTAAATACCGGGTTATCGAAAAATGAGGTTGTAGAAATTTCTGCATATTGGTAACCTTCTTCATTGGTTACAGTTCCGTTTATAACAATTAATTGCTTTCCCTCGTCAATGTCAGGGTTAAATGGTTCAATGCAGGAATTCATAACACTAATCCACAAACAAATCAATACTATTTTTAAAAAAATGAATTTATTCATAATT
>CAYWBC010000008.1:45379-74378 GCA_964456285.1 uncultured Bacteroidales bacterium | reverse complement strand
GAACCGATAATGGATTTTATAAGAATTGAAAACAATGAACAAATTAAATCAGCTTAAGAAAAACATAATATAATTATTAAAATAAATAAAGATGAACACAACAGAAAACAACAAAAAAGAATCAGGCAATAAGTTTTTTAAATCTGTGAGTTTTAAACTTTTTGTAATTGTATCACTCTCTTTGCTTATGCTAATTCCAACAATTTTTATCAGGAATTTGATTGATGAACGACAAGGGCGGAAGGACGAAACAATTCGGGAAGTCACTTCCAAATGGGGGGAGGAACAACAACTATTTGGTCCTCTTCTTATAATACCTTATGAGAAGATTGAATATGTTTCTGAAGGAAGGTATACCAGGAATAAACATTATTTTCAGGTTTTACCAGATGAGCTTATCGTAAATGGCGAGCTTGACCCAGAGGTTCGCTATAGGGGTATTTATGAAGTGATCACTTATGGATCAACACTCCAAATCTCGGGTAAATTCAATGCAAATACATTTAAGGATTGGCCTGATACTCCTGAAAAGATATTATGGAATGAGGCGAAACTTGTACTGGGTATAAGTGATTTGACAGGGCTTGATGCAATTGAAACTCTTACATGGAATAAAGAATCAATATCGGCTGAAGGTGGAATACCTTATAACTCTTCCGTCTCCAGTGGAATATATTCGTCGATAAAAATTGACAAAGAAGCTGAAAATGAATTTAACATTCACCTTTCTCTGAATGGAAGTGAGTCGATAGGTTTTGTGCCTGCCGGGAAAGTAACCAGTATTAAACTGAGTTCTGCCTGGCCTGATCCGAGCTTTACCGGAGCTTCTCTGCCAGATAAAAGAGAGGTTACGCCTGAAGGATTCACAGCCGAATGGGAAAGTATGCATCTTACACGTTCTTATCCCCAGAAGTGGTCGGATGATAAGTATAGTTATGAAATTCCTGAATCTGCTTTCGGAGTTGATTTATTAATACCTGTAGATATTTACCAAAAATCAACACGATCGGTGAAGTACGCCTTTCTCTTTATAGGACTAACATTCCTTGTAATATTTTTTATTGAAATGATGAGTAAGCAAAGAATTCATCCGGTGCAATACCTGTTAACCGGTTTTGCTCTGATAATTTTTTATTCCTTGCTTCTGGCCTTATCAGAACATTTGAACTTTGCTCTTGCATACCTGATATCCAGCGCCAGTATAGTTACAATCATTGTAGCCTATGCCAACAGTATTTTCTCACACCGGAGGTTTGCAGTTATAACACTCATTGTACTGGCATCTTTGTATACATTTCTTTATACCATTCTTCAGATGTCTGATTTTGCACTGTTATTAGGGAATATCGGACTAGTGTTAATAATTGCCATAGTTATGTTCTTCAGTAGAAAAATAGAATGGTACAATGAGAGTAATTCATAATCGCTACAACATCCATAAAAAAGTATCCCCGCAAAGAGCTGGGATACTTACCTTTGTATATATATTGTTACTTAAAAACAAACTTAAAATGACTGATTTTCCTAAAAATAAGAAAAACACAATCTTCTATCAGTTGAAGACGTTTCAATATGCCTTAAAGGGCATTAAAAGTTTTTTCAAAAGCGAGACTAAATCCAGAATTCATCTTCTGGCTGCTATTATAACAATTGTATTTGGTTTTGCATTGAATGTTTCTTTAACCGAGTGGATGATGATCTCGTTTGCTATTGGGATTGTATTTGTTTGTGAAATTTTTAATACTGCAATTGAGTTAATAGTAGATCAGATTAGCCATGATAGAAATCAGCAGTCAGGATTAATTAAAGATTTGGCTGCAGCTGCTGTACTCTTTGCCTCCATAACTGCTTTGACTATAGGCGCACTCATTTTCATCCCAAAATTGCTTGAACTGGTATGAAACGGGTATTGAAATTTGTGGATTTACTGAAAAATCCTCTGGTTCTTGCCATTGCAGGAAATGTAGCTATGTTAACTGCTAGAATAGGGTATACTAAAGATTTGTTTTATGGATTTCTGCTCTGGAATTTGTTCCTTGCAGCCATACCTCTTTTGTTAAGTAACCTGCTTATCAAAACAGATTTGAGGATAGGATTTAGATTTTGCTTTTTGCTCGGATTATGGTTGTTGTTTCTGCCTAATGCACCTTATATAATAACTGATTTGAAGCATCTTGTGTATCGACCTCCTGTTCCTTTCTGGTTTGATATGCTACTGGTATTGATTACTGCATTTAATGGACTTATTTTGGGATTTATATCCTTAAAACAGATGGAGTGGATACTCGATAAGAAACAATTGACACGATACAAAGAAATATTTAGGATAGTGATAGTCGTGGTGATGAGCTATGGCGTTTACCTGGGACGCTACCTCAGGTTCAATTCCTGGGATATCTTCATTAATCCAATTACCCTGGTAAGCAAAAGCTTTCAAGCACTAAATTTTGAGGTGTTTGCTTATGTACTAACTTATTCATTTGTAATTTATGTGCTTTACAAATTCTTTCATGTTATGCTTCCGGTATCGAAAATATTTGCAAATTCTTATTTTTATATAAAGCGTGGGAAATAAAGGTTTAAAAAAAGGCTGATATTTAGTTTGATAAGTCTTAAGCATCTGATATTTTCCTGTTCTGACAGATTTAATTCAGTGTTCCTAAAATCTATATTCTAAATTAAATATCTATTATCAATTTATCTCACTCATCCCAATTGCCTGATTTAAGAATGAATTTAGGATGATTCAATAAGAACTCTGTAATAATTACTATTTAAAATCTACTTACATTATAAATAATTGGTTTTCAACCGTTTTTCTTTGCAGTATCTTTATTTATAATCATTATTAATAAACGAAATTTAACTTATTATGAAAAAACTATTTGTGCCCTTAACCCTCTGTTTTGCTCTTTTATCAGTTTCTTATGCCGGAGATGATAAAAAAGCAATTGGTGAAACTATTAAAAAAGAATACAAAGCTTTCGTAGATAAAGATATTGATGCCTGGGCTTCATACTGGGTACATGAACCTTATGTAAATGCACTATGGGTTGGGTCTAATGGATATGAATACAGGAAATCTTATGATTCACTCTTTGTTGGTGTTAAAAAAGAGATGGAGTCAAAAGATCAGCAAGGTACTGAAATTGAAAAAGAGATTCTGGATATTTTTGTCTCTGGTGATATGGCAACTGTTTTCCTGAAGGAGCATGATACCTGGAAGTTTGCTGGTGAGGAGAAGAAACTCGAAATGAAGTCAACCTATTTATTGAAAAAAGTAGATGGAAACTGGAAATTTGTATCTATGGCAACCTTGAACAAAAGTTCATTTGATAACAATGACTTTTCTACAGAATGGACAATCAATATGGAAGGTTACAGACTTTTATGGAGAGATGAACCGGATAAAGCCATTAAAGTATTTGAACTCAATACCCAACTCTATCCCGAAGGATTTAACACCTGGGATAGCCTGGCTGAAGCCTACATGAAAAAAGGGGATAGTGAAAAAGCAATTAAATACTACAGTAAATCAATTGCGTTGAATGCAAAAAATACACATGCACAAGAGATGATTGATAAAATCAAATCTGAATAACCAGACCTGAATTTTCTTAACCAATAAAAAAGACTGCATTATTATTAATAAAGCAGTCTTTTTCTTTCAGCTAAAATTTGTTCTAAAATATCAGGCGAAAACCTAATCCATTTTCTGTGAATCCAAACAATAGTTCTGTTTTCTCCATGGAAGTTTTGTTTAATCCCTCATTGTAGATTTCTATGGCATTGTGTAAATACGATCTGTTGTTTAAATTAATTGGAACCGCAAGAACCATTAAAACTCCACCTCCGGCTGCCAAAAACCATTTAGGTTTTTTAAAATAGCTTTCAGAAGTTGCTTGTACAATAGGTATTGTTATCAGAACTGCTCCAGCAACTGCAAATACTACACCAGTAGCAATATTGGCATTGATTTTCTTTATCTCCTTGTATGCTTGACTATTCATACCAACTATTCTTTTAACCTCGCTCTTATCAATTTTCATCTCTTTGTAATAGTAATTATAAAACCCAGATTCCTTCTTTGCATAAATCGAATCTGGAGTTATAGTACCAATACTACTTTCTCCTTCATAGACAATCTTTAACACCTTATCCAATTCAATACGGGTTTTTATTTCCTGATTTCCATGGTAATAGGAAATATTTACATAGTTACTATCGATGCTTATTACTTTACAATCAATGTTTTGACCATTTGTACGAATTATCATATCCTGAGAAAAAGAAAATATTGAAATTGATAGGAAACTGAAAATTAAGGAAAGTGTTTTCATAACTCATAATATTAATTTAGGTTTTTTAGAAACCGGGGTTTTATCCATATTGTTATAGAATCTATTCAATGTTAAGTCATATTTAGTGATTAGTTTAATTCTATGAAAATACTATATATTTGCTTCCTCTCATACTCATATTATAAAGAGACCGGGATTTTAAATATAAATACATTGAAGATTTTGCGAAGTAGACTATTTAAGTTCATACTTATTTTTCCGATTCTCCTGGCAGTTTATCTTTTTTTGAACTTTGCATTAAAGGAAAAGAATGTTGTTGAAAAGAACGGACAGCTAAGGGTAGAAAATACACAGATTGTAAACATTGCAGGAGAACCAATTGCCTTGCAGGGCATGAGTTTATTCTGGAGTCAGTGGGGTGGCAAATACTACAATGCTGATTGCATCAAATGGCTTCGCGATGACTGGAATTGCCAAATTATCAGGGTGGCTTTGGCTACTGGAAAAGATGGCTATGCCGGTTTTCCTGAAAGGGAAATGGAGAAGGTCAAGCAGGTAATTGATGCCGGCATTGATCTGGGTCTCTATGTTCTGGTTGATTGGCACTCACATCATGCTGAGGAAGAATTGGATTTGGCCATCGGTTTTTTTGAAAAAATTGCGCACATGTATGGAGAGTATCCGAATGTGATATATGAGATATACAATGAACCCGAACGTTCTTCCTGGAGCGGGGAGGTAAAACCATATGCTAATAAAGTAATTGCGGCCATTCGTTGTATTGATCCTGACAATATTATTGTTGTTGGTTCACCACACTGGGCGCAGGATGTGGATATTGTAGCAAAAGATCCTCTGATAGGCAGCAATATAGCTTATTCATTGCACTTCTATGCAGGAACTCATAAACAATGGTTACGTGACAAGGCTATCATAGCAATGGATGAAGGTTTGGCACTTTGGGTTACAGAATTCGGAACCTGTAAATCTGATGGAGACGGGGAAATTGATTACCCTGAAATGGAAAAATGGTTTGAATTCATGGAGGAGCATTCAATAGGCTGGTGCAATTGGTCGATAGGAAATAAGGATGAGACTTCTGCTGCGCTTATTCCTGATGCCGACAGTGCAGGTGGATGGAAGGAATCAATGTTAACTGAATCGGGGAATTACATCAGGAAGAAACTGAGAAAAGAGCTTCCTGTATCAGAATAATTAATTCTGAATTTTTAAAGCTCTTCTATTTTTTTAACACCAAAATACTTATTCAGAATTTCCTCAAGGTTTTCATCACTTTCTGCCGGTATAGTTGCGCCATTTTCAAACAATAGTTTCACCAAATCCCTGTTCTGTAATTCAAAAGCATATGTTATTGGAGCAACTCCATAATCATCTCTCTGGAGAACATCAGCTCCTAATTTTACAAGCAGGATAGCAGTTTCTGCATTTCCAAAGATTATTGAGAGAATCAAAGGGGTTTGATTCAGGTCAGTTTGAGCAGGAACATTAATATTGGCATCTTTCTTTACCAGGTATTTAACTATTTCATCATGGCCCATTACCGAAGCCCATTGCAGTGAATTCCATCCATTTTCAATATTTTGATACAAATTGATTTCTTTATCTTCAACAGAAATATTTTGCTTTTCTATCAGGTATTTCAGAATATCCAATTTTCCTTCACCAGCAGCAATGGCAACACAACTGCCATAAATAAATTCAAAATTACTCTCCTGGTCGGTGAATGAAATCCATCCCTTCATACTTGCATCTGCACCTTTCTTAATAAGTAGTTTCACCATTTTTATATCTGATGTGTATACTGCCCACATCAGAGGTGTTGCCTGGTTTGTATCGCGCAAATTAACGGGCCCTTGATATTCTTTTACAGCATTATAATCATTAGTACTGACAAGTTCAAAGATTTCCTGTCCCGAGATAGATTGAACGAGAACAAGAAATACTATGATTACTTTGAGCTTCATTCAGATATAAGATTATACGATTGGTCGATATACTTATCAAAAGTAAAACAAAAGTAAAGTCAAAGCAAGAATGTTTTTAAGGTTTTCATTCAAAGGACAATACAAATACGAAAACCTAGCTATGTATATTGTTAAGTTTCCGTAAAGTATGTTTGCATTTCGACTTTAATCCGCTTGATCCATCTTCCATTATTGTTTCCATATTACTGGCAAACTCATGCCCTAGATCGGGATATTTTTTCACTACATGCATTAACAAATCAATTGAATATACTCTTATCGCAATAGCCTTTTTTGGGTCCCCCATCCAATCAAATGCCAAATCTGTAAGCAAACCAATACAATCTTCATTGATAATATCAGGAACTTCTGAGAGAATTTTTAAAAATCCCCTTTTCACACCTTCTACTTTAATGCTTTTTAATGACTGAACAATTGTTTTGATATGGGGCTTTACTAAAGTTTGATTTTTGGATTTGCACAAGGTAAGAATTCTGGCTGCCCTCATAGAAACAGGATACTTATCCATCAATGCAACAGCAACCATTTCATTGTATTTTTCTTGAGAATTTCCAATGTCAGCAACCAGAATGTCAGCAAGGATTCGTGAACTGTCAACAAGTTTTGACTCGTAATTAAACATAGGTTTTGATTTTGTGATAAATTTATGAGAAAATTTAAACATATAACCGATAATGAAAGTCTGGAAACCAACTGAAGAAGAAATTGAACAAACAAAAAATTGGGGAACATGGGGCAAAGAATCATCAGAATTCCCTTGGTCTTACGATGACACAGAGACTTGTTATATTTTGGATGGAGAAGCTATTGCAATAAGTAAAAATGGGAAAGAAATCAAATTTGGTACGGGTGATATGGTTCAGTTTGAACAGGGACTTGAATGTACCTGGAAGATTGTGAAAAACATTAAAAAGCGCTATAAATTTGGTTGAGAATAATTATTTGCTTAAAGTTTGTTTCTGACTTTTTGGGGAGTTAGAGTAATGACGAAATATATTAAAATATTAGCTTTAATATCTATTACCTCATGCATTATTATTTCAGGATGCCGAAATAAATCTGAAACCACATTCCGGAAAAATATATTAGCATTTCGTGATTCGTTAAAATCAGTAGTTGATTCTATTGATGAACCAGTTAAAGTAACTGATACGGATGAAGTAGTTAAAATATATGGCGATACAGTTTGGGTCCGGTCATATGCATCAACTGTATGGTATGATTCTATTTTCTATGATGATTTTGAAGTTTATATGTCAGTATGGGTAGATACCACAGATTATATAATTGATACTGTTATTTCATCAAAAGGAAGTAGAATTGTTATTGGGTATAATCATTTTTACAATCTTCGCTTTTTAAAGAAAGGATCTAGTTGGTTATCAATTGTCTTTAATAAGAAGGAAGATCTTAAAAACATACTTTCTGAGACTGACTTCTGGTTAGAGAGTAACATCGATGTATTCCAAAAAATTTTTTACAATAATAAATACAATAAAATTATTGTCGAATATGCAATCAATCCCAGATACAATTATGGCGCAATCTACTATTTTGTTTTTGATGCACATGGTCATATTGAGTATTCAGGCCTGGGAGGAAGCTGGGGTGGAGGAGATCCTGATGGTGAAGCATTTTTAACCGGCGATCAGGAGTTATTTGTTACTGCTTATGAATTGTATAGTTTTAAGAATAAGAGCTATATAGATGTTTCCCATTTATCATTTCTTGCTAATTCGGGAATGAGGGAAGGCGAGCATTCACACCTTACAGATATTCATGCATATAAACCCCTAACTGATAGTACCTTTCTTATGATTTTTAATCGTGCTGATATAACTCCTGAATACAATGCCTTTATTCTGAAAACGGATACTACAATTATGGGTAAATTTAAGTACTATGGGATGATGGAAGAGATGGATGCAGTTTTATTCTTTGAATATCAGGATAAATTGAAAGCTTATTATTTATATGATACAGAGAGAAAAACCTTAATATGTATTGCTGATAGTGCAGAATTTTCAGTAAAAGAGCATTCCATAAGAAATATTTCAAAAATTCAGTCAGACACCTTGCGGAAAAATCATAATTTGAATATAGTTAGCTTTGAAACCTTTGGTTCCTTTCAGTTCTATATAGATGATAATGATTCTCTTGTGTATTATGATATTGAGAAGTTTGAGTAGGATTTAGACACAAGTTGAAATGTTAGAAGCAATTTTAGAAAAAAGATCAATTTTTGCTTCTATCTGAAATGGATTGACAAACAGAACTTCGCACCCCGCAACCAGTTATTTTTTAAATATTAAAGCTTCATAAGTATAGAGATTTGCATCTTGCCATTCGCCATCATACATTCCTGCTTTATCTTTTGCACAATGTTCAACAAGTTCCCTTGCATTCCATCCTGTTTTGATAGCAACCTGGGGCAAATAAGTGCCTGATCTGAAATCTTTTTTTATCAGAATGCCGTGTTTGCCGGGAATTATTTCCTCAATAGATTCTATTTTCTTCAGTGGAGAAAGGACAGATATTTCAATGTGAATATCCGGTATTTCTTCTTCTTCAATTGCCTTAAATCGTGTATCATAAAAGGCAGCACTTCTTGCCATCTCACTTACTGTTTTATATAATGGTTCTGTTGATTCCATCTTCCCAATACAACCGCGAAGTTCGTTTTTGCAATACACACTTACAAATACACCACTGGATTGTTTTAATTCTTCAGAGATATTTTTATGACTGATGTTTTGAGACTTTTGCATTTTTAACTTCTCGGAGATGGAATCTCTCGCAATCTGAATAAGGTCTTCTTTTTCCTTTTCCGAAAGGTGAAATCTCATTGTTTGCTCATGCTTTTTCATTGTAATAAGAACTGACTGATAACCAACAACTCTTTCTTTTTCTCCATACAATGGTGTATCACCTGAGTTTTGATAAAGCAAGGGTGAATACTTAATGCCTTCCTTATTTTCTGTTAGGTACATAAGAGTCAGGGCAGAGGTCCACCCGCACATGCTTGTAGAAAGATTTGAAATCTTCTTCTTCTCATTTTTTTTCAACCTGTGCAGAAATTCTTCAGGATTGTTGGAGCATAAAGCATCAATGGTTTGCTTGTCAACTTTTATAGCATCCTTATAGGAAGGATAATGCGATAGGTCAGTGCTAATCACAAATAGATTTCCTGGTTTGAAGTAAGGCTCCAGGGCTTTAGCAAGTAATTTAGGAGTTTCCTTTGAATGTGCTCCAAGTAAGATAGGAACAATGACAAATTTATTTCCAAGGAGGTATTGCAAAAATGGTAGTTGTACTTCCAGACTGTGCTCAGTCTTATGCGCTTCAGCCATATAAGTAAATACATGAGTGTTTTCCATGAGAGAATTGGCAACTGCACTGTCTACTTTTACTTTTCCTAAAGGAGTTTCATACCTGCCAGAATAATATACTGATGCTTTATCGAACCAGGCATTGTGACTTGAGCCTATTAAAAAAATCCTTTCGATGTTCTTAATGTTTTTGAGAGGAAGGAATGCAGAAGCAGACACAGTTCCTGAGAAAACATACCCGGCATGTGGTGATACAATGGCAAGAATTTCTTCATCATCAGCAGGTTCTGATGTTTCATGTTTTGCGGCATTTGAAAGATGCTCTTCAATTTCCTCTTTTAGTTTACCAACAGATGAAGGATAAAATCTGCCTGCAACTACAGGAGGTCTGTCAGCCAATGTCTTTAATCCTTTTGACATACTCATTAAATAAACCGAATTCTTGAATTGTTATTAGTACAAAGTTACAGAATTGTGAACTTGAAATCAATGCAATAATTTGCAGGAAATACATTGACATAGTATTTAGCTTTTTATAACTTACATAGTTTAAAAACCTCTGATTATGATAAAGGTAATTCTACTCTTAGTATTGATTTTGTCTCAAATACAGGAGGAAAAATATGAAACAGAGAGAATGCGAATGGTAAATGAACAAATAAAATCGAGGGGTATTCGTAATGCTGAAATTCTCAGGGCAATGAAGATTGTTCCGCGTCATCTCTTTGTTCCGGAAGAATTAAGGAAGCATGCTTATGCAGATGGTCCTTTACCAATAGGTTATGAACAAACAATCTCACAGCCCTATATTGTGGCCTACATGACTGAAATGCTTGAATTGGAAGCAGAAGATAAGGTTCTCGAAATCGGAACCGGTTCGGGCTATCAGGCAGCAGTATTGTCTGAAATAGTATCTGAGGTTTTTACTATTGAAATAGTAAGACCACTGGCCGAAGTTGCAAAAGTTCGGCTTATGGAACTAGGATATAGTAATGTGAAGGTATTCGCCGGTGACGGATACAATGGTCTGATAAATTATTCTCCCTTCGACGCTATTATGGTTACGGCTGGTGCAGATCATATTCCTCAACCTTTAGTAAAACAGCTTGCAGATAAAGGCAAAATGATAATTCCTGTAGGCTCTCAAAGTTATACGCAGTATCTTGTTCTTATTGAAAAAGAAGGAGGGAAGATAAAAACTAAAAAACTGCTTCCTGTCAGGTTTGTCCCTTTTACTAGAAATAGAAAGGAAGAATAGAAAATTTGTTTGTGCAGTTGATCATTTCAGCTGCAATATATTTTTATAGCTTACCAAATAATTAATTATGTATTACTTCATAGCTCAAATAAAGATCCATAATCATTCAGAATATCAAAACTATATTAATGAGGCTGGAGCAATCTTTAAAAAATTTAATGGCAAATACATTGTTGCAAACGATCAACCGGAAATATTAGAGGGAGAATGGAAATATACCCGTGAAATAGTGATCGAGTTCAAAAGTAAAAATGATTTTGAGGACTGGTACTATTCCGAAGATTATCAAAGAATACTTAAACACAGGCTTGGTGCAGCCAAATGTGACTCTATCCTTGTAAAGGGCTTAGCTGAATAAAAAGAAATTTATTAAGAATTTGAAGAAGCAGTAATCCCTAGTCTCCCATACAGGTTCCAACTCTGCGGGCACATTCTATCCATGGATGATCAAGAGGTACAACTTTCCGTTTACCAACTACCTGCTCCAAAGGCACGGCCTCTACTCCATCACCACGTACGGCAACCATTATTCCATATTGTTCATTTTGTATGTATTCAGTACATGCGGTTCCTAATCGTGATGCCAATAATCTGTCATATGATGAAGGGATTCCTCCACGCTGGAGATGTCCCAATATGGTAACTCTCGATTCTACCAGAGTTAATTGTTCAAGCTCCCTTGCGAGCTGCAATGTATTTCCAATAACCTTTTGTTTATATTCTTTTAACTCCTTCTTAATGGTTTTATGTTTTTCTTTTTGATCATTGGCCTTTTCTTTTCGCTTATCAAGTATGTTAATCTTTTGAGCTGATTCTTTTGAAATAGCTCCTTCAGATATAGCTACAATGCTAAAATGTTTGCCTGCTCTTTTGCGTTTTAATATCGATTCTGCTACAACTTCGATGTCGTATGGAATTTCAGGAATAAGAATTACATCAGCTCCTCCTGAAACCCCTGCGCCCAATGCCAGCCAACCTGTATTATGCCCCATTATTTCGACAATTATAATACGATGATGACTATGTGCTGTACTGTGAAGACGGTCTATTGCTTCGACCGCAATTCCCAGGGCTGTATCAAATCCAAAAGTCACATCGGTACCAACAACATCGTTGTCAATGGTTTTTGGAAGGGTTACAATATTCAATCCATGTTTCATAAGGTGATAAGCATTTTTCTGGGTTCCTCCACCACCAATGCATACAAGGGCATCTAAATGATGTTTATGGTAATTCTCTACTATCACATCAGTCATATCCATCACTTTTGAACCTACCTGCATTTTGTTTGGTTTGTCTCTGCTGGTTCCAAGAATGGTTCCGCCAAGAGTCAATATACCAGAGAGTTTATCGCTGCTCAACCGTACTGACCGATTTTCCATGAGACCCCGAAACCCATCCATAAAGCCAGTTACTTGCATATTGTACATTCCAAGGGCAGTTTTACCTATTCCTCTTATAGCAGCATTTAGTCCGGGACTGTCTCCCCCCGCAGTTAAAATAGCAATGTGTTTGCTCATACTTAATATATTATTCTAATAACAATTTACAAAAATTTGTTAAAACCGGAAAAAACCCTACAAATTCACTTTCACATTTCCTTTCAAATATTGTTTTACATTCTTCTTCTGATAATCTGAAAAATCATTTTTTTGAAGATAGATTTCCTTTAGATTATTCATTCCACTAATCTCTTTCTGCAACAATCTAATACTGTTGTTGCTTAAATCAAGGATTTCAAGAGTTGATAAGGATCCAATACTTTTTGATACGGAATAGATCTTATTGGAATTAAGATTGAGGTAGTGTAGATTGCTAAGTTTTGCAATGCCAGGTTCAATTCGTTCTATCCGGTTCCGACTTAAATTCAGTTCTTCAAGTGATGTTATGCTGTAAAAGGGATCAGGGATTTTTATCTGATTGTTTTCAACTTCCAGTTTTCTAAGACTTTTAAGTTCATCAGTATCGAATTTTACTGAACTAAGTTTGTTTGAACTCAGATCAAGTTTTTCCAATGCTGGTAAGTTAAGTGCCGCAGCTGATATTTTACTTATTTCATTGTTTGAAACATCAAGAATAATAAGCTTTTTAAGTTTTCCTATATCTGCTGGTAGTTCCGTTAATAGATTATCTCTTAGGTTAAGTTCTTCAAGGTTTAGTAGTTCACCAAAACCTGTGGGTAAACTTTTCAATTCATTGCGGGACAGATTTAAAACAGTAATATGTATCAATTTTCCGAAAGAGGGAGGAAGGGATTTAAGTATATTATCCATTAATTTAAGATCAGAGAGATTGTTGCATTGGCCAATTTCTTCAGGTAGAGACTGAAGTTTATTATTTTCAAGCCACAAAGTGTTTAGATTGTTTAATTTTCCAATTTCTTTCGGAAGATATTCCAAATTGTTCTTATTCATGTCAACCTTCGCAAGCTTGCTAAGTTGACCTATTTCCTCAGGAAGTTTAATAAGTTCATTATCAAATAAATCAAGTTCTTCCAGATGAACCAGGTTCGCTATCTGAGCTTGCAGGGCCTGAATATTATTTTCACCCAGCATCAGCTTTTGAAGCTTGGTGAGTTCAAATAAGCAATCGGGCAGAAAAGCTATGTTATTGGTTCTGAGATATAACTCTTGCAGATTTCGGAATTTAGCAATGTCTTCCGGCACAGAATTAAGTTTTTGATTGTCGAGGTTGAGAATGTATACTTTCTTCCTATTCAAATTTGCTTCCTCAAGTGATCTATAGACTTTTGCCTTTCCCATTTGAGCAGGAGTTTTTAGTTTCTTTTGTCCTAGCAGAACAGATGAAGAAAGAATTGTGATTACCAGAAGAGCAATAACTTTCAAATTGTACATGATAAAATAATTTAAGCCTGCAAAAAAAGGAAAATTTTATGAGCAATACCCGTAAGAAAATAAAAAACGGATATTTATTGAAATTAAAATATCCGCTTTATAATTTGTTAATGCAGATTTATTTTGATTCCATCAGCATATTTTTAAGAAAATAAACAGTATCGTCTTTCCATGTTTTTCCACAAATATCAATGTCTCCGTCACCATCAACATCAGCAGCCACAGCATCTGTACATTCTATTTTAAATAAAACCTCATGGTTTTCCCACTTTTCTCCTTCTCCATCTAAGTTTTCAAAGATATATGCTCGTTTATACAGGTTACCTGTCATCGGACCTGCACCTGAAAAGAAATCAAGATCACCATCATTATCGAAGTCTGCAACACAGAGTGAGTGCATATCTTGTTCTAATTTAGATGCAACAGGATGAGTATACCAGTTTATTCCTTTTCCATCAACATTCTCATGCCAAATAATCCTACCATCTTCATTATTAGACTCAGATTGTACCAGGTCATTATCGCCGTCTTTATCCATATCAACAATATATACTCTGGAAGATCGTGCAAATTCACCCTGGCTTTCAATAAAGCCAATTGTGCGGTGGATAAGCCATTTTGTGCCATCTCCATTTACATTTTCGTACCACACATCACTTCTGACAATGTCGAGATCTCCATCACCGTCCATATCACCTATGCCATTTGGAACAATGCCTCCAGGCACACCATCACCGACTTTTATCTTTTTCCACTTCTTTTCAGGATTCGAACCAATAAAATAGAGAAACAGACCATCTTGCGGACTCATTGCTAATAATTCATCTGTTCCATCTTTATTAATGTCTCCATGAATATTGTCATAAGAATAAATAACACCATTCTCAAATCTCTCCCAAACGGCCTGCTTATCGTCTGGATTCCTGTACCATGTTCCGCCAGAAACCTGGTCTGTTTTGCCATCTCCATCAACATCAAAGGCAGTTCCACCTTTATCGGTTAAAGCATCGTCACCTAATACATGCATTTCCCATTTTTCAGCACTCTGGTATTCAAACCACCAAATAGTACTGCCACTGGCACCAATTATAAGGTCCATATCTCCATCATTGTCCAGATCGGCCAGTGAAGACTGACCCATTAGCATTTGATCGGTGTGGCCGATCTCATAATACTTAAATTCAGGGAATTGACTTTTTGAAATACCAGCACCAAAAAACAACAGGGCTGAAATAAATAAAAAACTCAAACAATTAGGTCTCATATATTTATTCTTTAGGTTACTCAATTATTACTAAAAACTGATCAGACTGAATTTACGAAATACTGGGGAAATGGTTATAATATAATCACTAAATAATTATAAGATATTGCTTTGGAAATTTTAAAACCAGCTACCTCCCAGGTTTTTCCATGGCCAGGGAATCGAAAATAAGATGATTAGCAGGGAAGCAGAATAGAAAAGGACGGTATTCAAATGTTTTTTATATGGAACTGGCGCTCGTTTTATAAATCTGAAGCCAATAGTTACAGCAATTGCTGATATAATCATTAAAATGGAATGTTCAACAAGAAAGAAGCGAAGCATAGAGTTTGACATGCTTTCGGCTTTAAAAATCACCTTAGGACTGATAAAATAGAGGAGCAGACCAAGAATAATTTGAAGATGAACTGTGGATAAACTGGCAATTGATAATACTTTGTCATACTTACTGTAATCTGATTTAGTTAACATTTTATACAATGAACTTAGAATGGCAGTGAGTAGAAACAATATCACAAGCCATCTTAGTCCTGAGTGGAAATGTTTTATTATTTGATAGATCATTTTACAAAACCTTTTATTAGTACTAAACCATTTTCCAGAAGTTTTGTTTGTTTAAAAATAGAATCTTTTTTTGTAAGAAATCATTAGAATCCACGTCCAATCAAAAAAAAACCTATGAGTATTTTAGAAACCTTAAAAGAACCCTGGCCCTGGTACATTGCCGGACCCTTAATTGGCCTTCTTGTACCATTTTTGCTTTTATTTGATAATAAGAAATTCGGAATATCATCAACCTTTCGTGATTTTTGTGCTTATGTGGCCCCTTCCGGATTAGAATATTTTAAATACAATCTGAAAGAGCATAAGTGGAGAAATGTTTTTGTACTAGGCATCATGTTTGGTGGAGCTATATCAGCTTTATTTCTTTCAAATCATGATACCATTGCTATTTCTTCCAAAACTGTTTCTGATTTGAAAGCATTAGGAATTTCAGATTTTTCGGGTTTGGCACCTTCTGAGATTTTTAGCTGGTCTGGATTGTTCAGTGTAAAAGGAATATTTTTTATAGTAGTTGGAGGTTTCCTTATTGGTTTTGGAACAAGATATGCCGATGGTTGTACAGCAGGACATTCTATAACAGGATTATCCTTATTAAGTCCTGCATCATTTATTGCAACTCTTGGCTTTTTTGCCGGAGGCTTGATTTCAGTTCATCTAATTTTTCCTTTATTATTCTAATAACGCTATGAAGTATTTAGTACATCTTACATTCGGTATAATATTTGGAATCATCCTTATTAAAGGAGAAGTAATTTCATGGTTCAGAATACAAGAAATGTTTCGTTTTCACTCTTTTCATATGTATGGAGTAATTGGTTCTGCAGTAATTGTAGGTGCAATCTCTGTTTTTATAATTAAAAAACTCAGGTTAAAGACTTTTTCCGGGAATGAGATTGATCTCACACCGAAACCTGTTATGAGGTATGCAACTTTTACTGGCGGATTGATTTTTGGTCTCGGCTGGGCCTTTACCGGTGCATGTCCCGGACCCATTTATGCCTTGATTGGTAACGGTATATTTATATTTCTTGTGGTGCTTCTATTTGCCTATATTGGAGCATATAGCTATGGCATGGTCAGAAATAAACTGCCTCACTGAAAACTTGGATTCAGATAAAATTGCCTAATCAAGGACTTCGAAATCCCAATCATCTTTATTTAAAGTGCCTTCAATTTTATTTTCTATTTCATCATCCAGAGATGGGAAGAGATCAATGCCAGTTTCTTTTTCAATAGCATCTATTGAAACAGCATAGGATTTAATATTACCAGAAGAAGTACCATTTTTAAAAATAAATCCGATGGCTTTCTGATTTGCTGGATCATAAACCGCTTTGTAATATCTTTTGGGAACACTCACATTGTTGCTGCCAATGGTAGGAAATGGAGAATCGGTGAGTATGGGGCCGCAAACAACGTACAAACCATCAGTTCCTGTGGTCCAAAGACGAATCATTTGTTCGGTCTTTAACCAGATATGATTGTAATAAGCAAGCTTCATTGGAGCAATATTGCTTAAATAAAAAGTTTCCTCAACTGCACCCGGAATCTGTTTAACATCAAGGTAATTGACAAACTGTGCCATTAAATATCCTCCTTCCTTATAATCTTTCTTACTTGCAGATCTTGTAGATATTAAAGGGTCAGGAACGTATCTTCCCTTTGTATTGTCATTCAGGTTGATCTGTGCCTTTGTAAGCTTGTAGCTCACCCATGAGGGCATAAGATAGCTGGTATTGTATGAGAGCGAAAATCCCTTATGGTGAATGATTTGTTCCCTGTCCATCTTGGAAGGCAAGAGCACATCTGCCTCTTGTGCATTCAAATGATATACAATTAATATCAATACGGCTAAAGTACAAAGTCGTTTCATAATGCAAATTCTTTTGGTGTTTTCATACTAAATATACAAAAACAACTGCATTATGCAAAGAAGTAACAAAATTCGGAAATAACTTATTGTGGCACTGCGGAATATATATTAATAGGCTGGGAGTATAGTTCCCTACCTATTTCAAATGCTTTCTTTTGAATCTTTAGTCTTAGATTATCAATGATTCTATGAAGTATTTGAACTTCATCAAAAGTTAAATTCAGATTGTGGGAAAGATTGCTTTCCAACTCAGCATAATCATGGTCTGTACCCAATATATCAGTTAACTTATGAAGTTGACTTACAATCTTTTCTTCCTTAACAAGATCAAGAGGAAAATAAATCAGCTGCAGAAGCAGACGCTTATTGGATTTTCTCCATTTATGTATAACTTCTTTATCAAGAGATGAATAAGCATCCTTGTATAGCCTGGCAGCTTTGTAATAACTTTTTGTCAATGATCTGAACATTTGATCAGGCTTGCTTTGGCCAAGTTCTGTCTTATTCAGTTTATTCAGAAAGATATGCAAATGAAAAAGCACACCTTCAAGTCTATCGTTAAGGCCGCCCTCTGAATCAAGATATGCCAGTTTGTATTGTTTTGATAATTCTGTAATTGCCCTGGTTTTAATTTCTTTCGGTAATTTTTCCTTTGAAATAGAATCTAACTTTAAGAGTGATCTAAGATTTACTCCAGTATCACGTGCCGTTGCAATTGATTTAGCAATCTGGCTCAATTCAAAATCAAGGTCAAAAAATGTTTTTTCCTTTAATAAAGGTCTGATAAGACGTAAGATTGCACGAATTCGTTTGACTATTTTACGATATTCATGAATAAGCATTTCGGTCTCATTCGATTGGATCTTTTTTAGATGAACAGCATATTCTATTTCACGGCTTATTGATCCTATAACGCTATCATTAATATCTATTTTAGTCTTAATCATATTTGTACAATAATTAATGTAAAGTTATGTCAGCAATAATACCATAGTGTTAAATCAATATTAAGATTGTGTAACTTTTGATGGAGAGATTATATAAAAAGAATTGAAGAAATAATTTCGACAAATCAGTTTTTACTTATATTTAGTGATTCTAATCCAGAAAAATTAAAAGGCATGTTAAATAAAAATTTTCTTCCGTTCATCGTATGTTTATTTCTTATCGTTTCCTGCAAAAAAAAGTCAGGCTTAGATTCTGATGTAAACTTTTCTGAAGCTATTGCCAAAGTTGTAAGCAGTGTCACTGCAGGTAACATAAAAAGTACACAGTTATTGGAAATAGAGTTTATAAATGCTATTGTTCCATATGAGGCCTTAAACAAGGATATGGGCAATGACATCATTGAAATTTATCCTGAAACTGAGGGTACATTGAAATGGGTTTCAACTAAAAAACTTGTTTTTGAACCAGAAGATAGATGGAAACTCAGACAGCATTATTCAGTGAAAATTGATCTGAATAAGTTATCAGAAGATTTCCTTAAAGATGATCTGGGAGAACTTAAATTCAGGTTTTATGTTGAAGGACGTGAAATTGTACAGTTTAATGGTAATCCGGAGCTTAAGGAACGAAATGATCCAAGAATTGTTCAATACCTTGGTAAGGTTAGTTTTTCGGAGGAAACATCGCTTGAGGATTTACAAAGTTCAATTACACTAAAGCAGGGATTCAAAAATCACAAGGTCACAATTATTCCGGAAAATGACAATAAAACATTTTCATTTGTTAGTGATGATCTTGTGCGTGATAAAAAGTCCAGGAATTATATTTTCCTTATATCAAAATCAAAACTTGAATTGTCATCAGAGTATCGCGATGATTTTGAAATTCCTGCTATTGAGGATATGAAAGTATCACAGGTAGTACTTGAAGAACAAGGCAGACATCCTAGGATAAGGTTGATTTTTTCGGATGACATTGAGGCTGACCAGGATATTTCTGGTTATTTTCATATCTCGCCTGAAATGGATATCAGGCTTAGTAAAATGGGAAATAATGTTGTTATTGACGGACCATTCAAATTTGGAAGTGCCTATTCAATCACTGTTGAACAAGGAATAAAAAGTCGATGGGCAACAGTGATGCAAAAACAATATGTTGAGAAGATTCAATTTTCCAATCTTGCTCCACAACTGGAATTTGCTTCTGAAGGATATATATTACCTTCTGCCAATATGCAGAAAATTCAATTTACATCCAGCAATATTTCTCGTGTTCATCTTGAGATTAAGAAGGTACATGATAAAAATATTCCAAGATTTGTAAGGCGTGAGCAATTGGCTAGCGATAAGAAAAGAAACATTGATTTTAATCAGTCTTCTTATGAAGGAGCTGTAGGAGTTATAGTCTTCAACAAAACACTGGAGTTGGGAACTACTATAAATGAATGGTTATTGAGCGAAATTGATCTTTCCCATGTATTTGAAGATTTCGATAAGGGTTTTTACCTGATTCGCCTGAATTTCAATCCGAGAGATATACTTGAAGGATTAACCGGCGACAAATTGGATTATATTGAAAAAAATGGTCAGATATACAAACCGGTTATAGTATCTGATATTGGACTTACAGTTAAGCAGGCTGGCGATAATGTTTATGTATACACTAATGACCTCATTACAGGAAAACCCAAGGGTAATGTCAAGATAAAGTTGTATAGGTATTGGGATGATGATCCGGAAAATACAACAACAACAAAGAGTAACGGAATGGCAATGTTAAGCTCAGATTATTCTCCCTCATTTGTTGTTGCTGAAGCGAATGATCAGCTCACCATTGTTAAAATGGATGAAATGGAATGGAATACCTCGGGATTTGATGTAAGCGGAGTGTCGGAGGATTCAGAAGGAATCAGAGCCTTTACTTATACTGAAAGAGGTGTATACAGGCCGGGAGATGAGATCAATTTGTCGATGATTGTAAGAAATAAGGAGAATACTTTTTCAACGAATAGTCCGGTTAGGATCAGGGTTTACAATCCTGAAAATCAAATGATAATTGAACAAACCAACAATACTGCAGAGGATGGCTTCTATAATTTTTGTTTCAAAACCAAAGAATCAGCACCTACAGGAGAATGGTATGCAAGCATTGATGTTGGAGCCCGAACATTTACTCATTATATTAAAATTGAGACTGTTGTACCCAATAAATTGAAGGTAAGGTTAAATAGTGAGCAGGAGAAAATTAAAGTGTCTGATAAGTATATTAAATTTGATATTCAGGGCAATTATTTATTTGGAAATCCTGCAGCACAATTAAATGCTGAAGCTGAAATTGAATTTTCCCCAAGGACTTTAAATTTTCCTAAATATGAGAGTTATTCATTCAGCAATGATTATGTTAGGTTTACACCTTTTAGCAGGAAAATTTTCACCGGGAAATTAGACACATTAGGAAAAGCTTCAATTTCTTATACCATTCCTTCCTTTGATAATGTAGCTTCAGCACTTACTGCCAGAATAAGTGCCACAGTCTTTGATAAGGGTGGAAGACCCAATGATGGCTGGCTATATATACCTGTGCATACCTATCCATATTATGTAGGAGTGAAGAAGTCTCAATATGGATACAATTATGTTCAAACGGGTAAACAAACAAATATTTCAGTTATTGTTGTTGATCCGGAAGGAAATCCTGCCTCAGGAAAAACCATAAAATATAGGATTTATCGAAACAATAGTCATTGGTGGTATCAGTACGATTCAAGGCGCGAATACAGATTGCGTTTTAAATCAGATAACAGCACTATGCTTGTTAAAGAAGGTAAGGTTGTTTCAGGAAAAGATCCTGTGAACATAAAATTTACTCCTAATGAAGATGGCGATTATTTGCTTGAAATTCAAGAAGGAGGATATGATGGCCATACGGTAACAAGCTTTTTGTATGCATACCCCTGGGGTGATATCCCGTCAGGAGACAAAAATGCAGGAACACTTTCTTTGAGATCAGACAAGGCGAAGTATTCTGTTGGTGAAACAGCAAATATTATTTGTCCTGTTCCAAAAGAAGGAAGTATACTTCTTACTGTGGAAAGAGGCAATGATATTTTGAAATCAGAATGGGTGAGCAATCCCGGCGAAGGGGAACTTAACTATAAACTACCAATCACAGCTGCAATGCTTCCTACATCTTATGTAACAGTTTCAATTCTTCAGCCACATGCTCAGTCGGTAAACGACCGACCCATAAGGATGTTTGGGATTCTTCCTTTACATGTCGAGGATCCAAATACTCGGCATAGTATTAAAATTGATATGCCCGATGAGCTAAAACCCAAGCAGGATTTCAAGATTAACATAAGTACCGATGACGGAAGTCCAAGTCAGTTTACAATTGCAGTTGTTGATGAAGGACTATTGGATCTGACAAATTTTAAAACTCCTGATCCCTGGATAAATTTCTTTAAAAAACTCAGACTTCAGGTAAGAACCTACGATATCTTCTCGCATGTAATTGGTGCTAATAAGGGAGATGTATTCAAAACATTTTCCATAGGTGGAGATATGGATTACAGAGAAGCTGCAATGGGTCCTAAAAAAGGAAAACGCAGGTTTAAACCAGTCAGCCTCTTCCAGGGACCAATTGCTACCGATGGAAATGGGAAAGCTACCGTATCTTTCAAAATGCCCGATTATAATGGTTCTGTAAGGGTAATGGTAATTTCAGCCAGAAAAAATAGTTATGCGCATGCTGAAAAAACTGTTCCCGTGACATCCGATTTGATCCTTCAGCCAACTCTACCTCGTGTTCTTGGACCAGGAGAATCTTTCCAGATGCCTGTGAATGTTTTTGCAATGAAAGATAATTTGGGAGAGGTTACGGTAACACTGGAAACACAGGGTCCGCTTAAAGTTGAACAAGGAAGCAAAAAGGTATTGAATTTTCAAAAAGCGGCAGATAAAGACATACATTTCAATATGAGCACAAAAAATGCTGTTGGTCAGGCAAAAGTAGTTATCACCGCTAAGGCGCAATCAATCACTGTTACATCGGAGATAGATATAATGGTTCAACCCAAGGCTAACAGAATATATGATGCCAAAGAAACTGAGATTACTGCAGGAAATTCTGTAAAACTGGCGGTGCCTAAAATAGGGATTGCAGGTACAAACAATGCAAAATTATCAATACAGGTATTTCCAAATATGGATTTTGCATACAGACTACAGTGGCTAATCAGGTATCCTTATGGCTGCATTGAACAAACTACATCTTCAATATTTTCTCAGTTGTATCTTAAAGATGTTTTGTCGGATGAGAATTACTCAACAACTAAAATTGATGAAAACATCAATGCTGGCATTGATCGCTTGCGATTGTTCCAAACAAGCGAGGGAGGATTTTCATATTGGCCGGGAAATAATTCTGTTTCTGATTGGGGTACCAATTACGCAGCACACTTTCTTATTGAAGCCAGAAAAACGGGTTATCATGTGCCGGATGAAATGTTTGATAAATTGATAAGGTATATGGAAAGGAAAGCTGGTTATAAGTCAGGCGACATCATTACCCGCGTTAATCGGGTGTTTGTGTTAGCATTAGAAGGAAAAACTGTATCCAGTGAGCTAAATCTATTGTATGAAAATGATCTAAAATCTATGAATGATGTTCAAAAGCACATGTTTGCAACGGCTATGTATGTGGCGGGCAGGAAAAACACGGCCAATAAAATATTAGCTGGTGCTGGTAAGAATGTAGAAGATTACAAAGAATTCAGTGGTTCCTACGGTTCGGGACTTCGAGATATGGCAATAATTCTAAATTGCTATGTTATACGTGAAGAAAAAGACGATGCACAACTGATTGCAAAAGATATTGCCGGCAAATTGTCTACTACAAATTGGTATTCTACTCAGACAGTAGGATATAGCTTGTTGGCGCTTGGAAAATACTTTAATCTGATAGGTTTATCTAATATTGGAAGTCAACATTATATAGGTTATGTGCAATTCCCTGATGGTGCAAAGAAGGAGTTTGACAGCAAAAAGCCTTACTCCCTCAATCTTAAAGGAGCCATTGGAAAAGAAATTACAATTTTCTTTGATTCAGAATCTTCAATGGAGAAAGCATATGCCAGTATATCATGGAATGGAGTTCCTCTAACTAACCAGGTAGAAGCTACATCTGAAAACCTTAGTCTTGAAGTGAAATGGTATGATGAATCCGGCAATAGTATAAATCCAACAAATTTGAAGCAGGGTGTTACAATCTATGGGCATTATAGGGTCAATAACATCTCGCCCGTAAATACTGTTGAGGAAGTTGCCCTGGTGCAAATACTGCCTTCCGGATGGGAAATTGAGAACACAAGACTGGCTGGAACTTCATTGCCCGCATGGACTTCAGATTTTAAAACAGGAAGAGAGGAGTACCTTGATATAAGGGATGATAGGATCATGTGGTTTTTTGATATAAAGAAAAATTACCCACTAGATTTCGTAGTAAAGATAAATACGGTATCAGTAGGAGAATTTTATCTTCCGGCTGCCAAGGTAGAGGCAATGTACAACAATGATTATCGGGCAACAGATAATGATATGAAAGTAGTTGTGAAGGGATTTTAAGGAACTGATAGTGTACAATCTTATATGGAAGTCAGGTATTGTTAGGACATTTGCAGGAAAACATAGCAAAAAGTTGCTCATAGCATTGAGCATTTTAATTGTTTATGTTTTCTTTCCTATGAGCAAACCTGTTATGCCCAATGATTATAGTCGGGTTATACTTGACACAAAGGGTCAAGTAATTAGGGTTTTTCTTAACAATAACCAGCAGTATTGTCTGCCTCCGGATCTTTCAGACTCAATACCTCTTAAGCTTGAAAAAGCAGTACTGAGTTTTGAAGATCGTTTTTTTTATATCCATCCAGGGATTAATCCATGGGCATTAATTCGTGCTGCCTATTTGAATTTTGCTAATAAACGAATTGTTAGTGGAGGCAGTACAATTACCATGCAGATGGCAAGGATGCGAAAACAGCGATCACGGAATGTTTGGTCAAAGCTCTTAGAAATCAATGAATCTATCAGATTAGAGTTGCACTATTCCAAAAAGGAAATATTGAAGATGTACCTCGATCATGCTCCCTATGGAGGAAATATTCAAGGCTTTCAGACAGCATCGTGGCGGTATTTTGGAACACATCCGGGAGAGCTTACATGGGCACAGGCTGCATTATTGGCTGTTCTGCCAAATTCTCCCGGCCAGATATCTCCGGTATTGAACAGTGATGTATTAAAGTTGAAAAGGGATAAGTTATTGAAGTCTATGCATTCCAATGGTGAGTTTGATGAGGAGACTTATGAATTAGCAGTATTGGAGGAAATTCCGAGAGAAATTGTTGCTTTCCCATTTCTTGCACCTCAGTTTACCAGGAAGATTGATCATGAAATGAGAGGCAATAATTTCATTGTAAATACCACTTTAAACAGTGAAATTCAGGAAAAAACAAGGTTTCTTGCTCAACGTAATATGAATGTTTTAGCTCCTCAGGGAATAACAAATTGTGCTGTCCTTGTTGCTGAAACCCGCAGCAGAAAAATCCGGGCTTACATCGGATCTCATGATTATCTGGACGATATGAATTCAGGAAAAGTGGATGGTATTACTGCTTCAAGGTCTTCCGGATCAATCTTAAAACCTTTTTTATATGCCTTATCAATTGAAAATGGAATTATTTTACCTGAAACTCAAATGATGGATATTCCTACTTATTATGGGGCATTCTCTCCACACAATGCAAACGAAAGTTATGATGGAGTAGTGAGAGCAAAGGATGCACTTATAAGATCTCTTAATGTGCCTGCTGTTAGACTGCTATACACCTATGGCCAATACAATTTTTATGATTTTTTGAAACAAGCAGGAGTTAGTACTCTATTTCGAGAATCAGATGATTATGGACTTAGTTTAATTTTAGGAGGTTCAGAAATTAAGCTTTGGGATGTGGTACAATTGTATTGTGGATTAGGTAACAGAGGAAATTTTAGGGAACTTCAATATCTTGAAGATAAAGACAATGATGATTATAATCACCTGATTGATGAAGCATCAGTTTATTTGGTGTTGGAGTGCTTAAAAGAGGTAAAACGACCTGGATCGGAGTTTTATTGGGATCAGTACAATAACCAAAAACCTGTTGCATGGAAAACTGGGACCAGCTATGGGCATAAGGATGCCTGGGCTGTTGGAGTAACACCAGATTGGGTTGTTGGAGTTTGGATAGGCAATTTCACGGGGGAAGGGAATAAGAATCTTTCCGGAGCCAGAAGTGCTGGACCTCTTTTATTCCAGATTTTAAATTCATTGTCTCCACTTTCAGAATCAAATTGGTTTGAAAAGCCGGAGTTTGATATGGAAACTGTTGATCTGTGTGCTGCAACAGGCTTTGTTGCCGGAGAATTTTGCGAAGATAAGATTCAATCTATTCGACCATCTGTTTCTTCAAATATGAGGATTTGTCCTTTTCATAAACATATTTTCATTGATTCAATAAGTTCTATGGAAGTCTGCTCATATTGCTGGAGTGAAAATCGAAAATCCAGAACTATACTGGTTTATCCTCCCGGCGTGATTCAATACATGAGGAACAAAGGAAATCTTAGTGAGAAATTGCCAGTTCATAATATACACTGTCCTGTTATGGGTGGAAAAGAAGAAGTTGAAATTTTGTATCCTCTGCAGGGAATGAAACTACAGGTAGTCAGAGATTTTGATGGCAAACTACAAGAGATTGTAATGAGGGCAGCACATAGTCATAAGGAAATTGCATTGTACTGGTACCTGGATGAAAATTTTTTAACATTAACTAAAAGGGAACATGTTGTTTCTGCACTGGTAACAGCAGGAGTTCATAATCTGTATGTTATTGATGAAAGGGGCAATAAATCCTCTGTTCATTTTTCTGTTGTTGAACGGAAAAAATAAAGCTATAAGAGAGATAATATGCCATTAAAAAGAACTTTTGTTTTGATAATCTGTTGTTTATTGCGTTATATAAATGTAGGATATTTGAAAATAGAATAACTTGATTTGATTTATTTCTGGTTATTTCAGAATATTAGTGATTAATTATCTAATTGATATTTAGATACTCATACTAGATTAATTTAATTTATCATTCAATGAAACAGAATAACTTTTTTTAAATTATACTATTATGCGGGGAGGTTCATATATATTTTTCATTATTTTATTTTTGTTTATCGCTATAGTTGATCTATACGCATTCAGGGGGATTAGGATTCTTATAAAAAATTTACCAATTCTTTGGCGCCAGGGAATTAATTTATTCTACTGGTTGGCACCTGTCGTAATTTTTGTGATTACTATTCTTATTAGTATGCAGATGCGCGAAGTGATGACTTCCAGCAAATTCAGGTTGTTGTATTTTTTGACGGGTTTTTTCACTTTAATTTATGTTCCAAAACTCGTATTTATTGCATTTCAGCTTAGTAATGATGCAGTTCGTATAATTGGATGGATATTAACAAAATTTAGTGCTCCGGAAACAAAGGTTGCAACTGCCGGAATTGCAATGACAAGAACGGAGTTTCTTTCAAAAGTAGGTATTGTTGCAGCAGCTATTCCATTTCTATCTGTGGTTCACGGAATTGTAAGAGGTAGGTTCAATTATAAGGTGAAAGATATTAAGCTGATTTTCAGCAATCTTCCGAAATCATTCGATGGATTTAGAGTACTTCAAATTTCTGATTGGCATATCGGAAGTTTCCATGGCCATTCAGATAAAGTTGAGGAAGCCGTAGAATTAATCATTCGGCAGAATGCCGATTTGATTCTGTTCACTGGCGATTTTGTAAACAATGTTGCTGAAGAGATGGAGGAATTTATTCCCATTCTGAAAAAGATAAATGCCATACATGGTGTTTATTCAATTCTTGGTAACCATGATTATGGAGAGTATGTTTCCTGGAAAAGTGAGGAAGAGCATAGCGCAAATATGAAAAGGCTCTATAGTTTTCAAGAACAAGCAGGTTTTACTCTTTTGCGTAATGACTCTTTTACACTGGAGAAAAGTGGAGAAAAAATAGGAATTGCCGGGGTTGAAAACTGGGGCCTGCCACCCTTCCCGCAATACGGTGATATTGATAAGGCAATCGATAATATTCAATCTTTGCCATTTAAAATATTAATGTCGCACGATCCTTCGCATTGGGATGCCCAGGTATTAAAAAAATCAGATATTGACCTGACACTGTCTGGTCATACACATGGAATGCAATTCGGAATTAATATCCCGGGAATAAAATGGAGTCCTATAAAATGGAAATATCCTCGCTGGAATGGTTTGTATCAGGAGAACTCTCAGTATCTCTATGTGAATGTAGGAATTGGTTACATCGCATTTCCGGGAAGAGTTGGATTTATGCCTGAAATCACTGTGTTTGAATTGAATTCCGCTTTAATATAGTTTGCTTGATACAGAAGAGTATAAAAATATGTTGATAGGAGATCCAGTTTAATACCTGATTTCTTAGAACAATTTGTCAATTCTAGCGTAAAAACCTGAAAACATTGTTTTTATGCTTTCCAGAATCATTCTGATATTGTCTGTTCTGTTTTTCACTTCCATAGCTGTAGATTGTTATGCGCAAGATCAATCTGTTAAAGATTCGCATTCACAAAAAGTAGTCAAAAATCAAAAAAGAAAAGATTATAGCATTGACAAGGTGAAGATTCCCCTGGGTAAAAGAATAGAACAAAAATTTGCCCGGATGTCTGCCAATATGAATGCAAAGAAAGAATCGAGACAGCTAAATAGGGAAAAGAAGAAAATTGAAAATGCTGAGATAAGGATGGCGAAAGAATCTAAGAAAGAGTTCGAAAGGTCCATTGCTGAGAAGGAAAGGAGAAAAGAGGCTGATGCGAAAACGAGGGAGCTTTTATCAAGTCAAATAGCCAGAGAGAATGAGTCAGCGATGGAGAACAAGGAGAAGGAGGCAAGGATTCAATATAAAGAGGATGAAAAATATAGTGCAGAAATACAAAAACACAATGATATGGTACTTGCCGCACAGCAGGCAAGACAATATGAAGTATCCAACTCCGGATCGAACTACAATAAAAAGCTTGATAAGCTAAATCAGAAAGATGCTATGCGTATAGAGCGCATTGAAGAAAAAAAGCGCAGGGACTACGAGAAGTATTCTGACGAGATTGAAAAATACAATGAACAACAGAAGAAACTTTCTGAACAGATAGCCAGACAATCTCAACTTGAGGATGAAAAATACAGCAATGAAATAAGAAAATACAACGAGCAGGTATTGGCAGATCAGGAAGAAAGGAGAAATGAAATTTCAAATGCCGATTCGAAGTACAATAAAGAGCTTGACAAACTAAATGAGAAAGAGGCAGATAAAATTGCTCAGGCACAGGAGATGAAACTAAAAGAGCAGGAAAAATTAAGCGCAGAAATAGCCCGTGAGAATGAAAAAAGCAAGGACCTTAGTGAAAAGGAATTTGCACAATCTCAACTTGAGGATGAAAAATACAGCAATGAAATAAGAAAATACAACGAG
>CAYWBC010000008.1:32613-45279 GCA_964456285.1 uncultured Bacteroidales bacterium | reverse complement strand
AGATGAAACTAAAAGAGCAGGAAAAATTAAGCGCAGAAATAGCCCGTGAGAATGAGAATAAAAAGCAGTTAAGCGAAAAAGAATTAAGCAAGACAAATCTTAAAAATGAACAGAACAGTGAAGACATCTTGAAGTACAATGAAAAAATACTCTCAGAACAGGAGGCAAGGCGCAATGATATTGCTAATATAAATTCACAATACAACAGGGAAATAGCAAAAGAAAATGCAAAGGAGGCTGAAAGAATTGCTATAGAGCAGGAGCGAAGACTTAAAGAAATAGAAAAGCTAAGTGCTGAGATTAGGCGTGAAAATGAAAAGCAAAAGCAATTGGCCGAAAAAGGGTATGAAAAATTGCAACAAAAAATTGAAAGGTCAAGCGCCGAAATTCAGGAATCGAAACAGGAGGTTTTAACGAAACAACTGGCTCGAAGTGACGAAATAAATAATGCAAATTCAAAATATAGCAGGAATATAGCACAAGAGAATGCAAAGGAAGCTGAGCGAATTGCAGAAGCTCAAGAAAAAAGCTTGAAAGAAATAGAAAAATTAAGTGCTCAAATAATTCAGGAAAATCTAAGACAGAAGCAGTTGGCAGAGAAAGAGTATGAGCAACAACAAAGCGATAATGATAAATACAGTACAGAAATAGAGAAGCATAACGAAAGAGTTATGACAGAGATTGATGCCAGGCGAAATGAGCTGAATGATGACAATTCAAAGTACAATATGAAAATGCTTAAACTTAATGAGAAGGAAGCAACCCGTATTATACGAACCAAAGAAAAGAAAATAATGTTGCAGCAGAAGCAAAGCGCTGAGATAGCATTGTACAATGAAAAACAGAAAGAATTTATAGAGAAGAAACGAATAAAAAGTGAGCAGGAGTATGAAAAACATAGCAAGGAATTGAGCTGGCAGAATGAGCAATTATTAGCAAAAAGGGACTTACAGAGGGAGCAGATTGAAGATGAAAACTCAAAATACAATCAGGAAATCGCAAAGCAAAATCAGAAGGAGCTGGATGAGCTTGAAAAGAAAGTTGAAAAAGAAAGGCAGTTAACTGCAAAGTACCAGGCAGAAATTGCTGCTTACAATGATAAACAGAATAAAATAAAAGAGCAGAAGCAAATCCAGTTAGAACAGGAAACTGAGAAATATAGTACTGAGATACATAAGTACAACGAACAGATACTGAAAGATCAGGAAGACAAGCAGGATGAAACTATGAATGTAAATTCAAAATACAACAGAGAATTGGCTAAGCTGAATGCAAAAGAATCTGAGCGAATTGCTAATGAACAGGAAAAAAGGGCAAAAGAATTGCAAAAGATCAGTGCTGAGATTAGGCGTGAGAATGAAAATCAAAAGCAATTGAGAGAGAAAGAATATGCCAGGCTGAATAAGGAGAATGAAAACTATGGTTCAGAGATTCAAAACTACAATGAAAAGAAACTGAATGAAAGGGAAGCATCTATCAATCAAGTAACTGATGCCAATTCTAAATATAATATAGCATTGGCCAGAGAGAATACTAAAGAATCTGAACGAATTGCTAATGAGCAGGAAAGACGGTTAATAGAACTCGAAAAATTAAGTGCTGAAATTTTGCATGAGAATGAAAAACAAAGGCAATTAGCTGAGAATAAATATTCTCAAATGAAAAGAGAAGATGAGAAATACAGTGAAGAAATAGCCCGTGAAAATGAAAAACGCATGAACCTTAAAGAAAAGGAATTTGCGCAATCTGAACATGAAAATGGAAAACTCAGTGAGGAAATACAAAAACAAAATCAAAAAGTACTCGCCGTTCAGCAATCTCAGCTTAATGAGACAAGTGATTCAGATTCTAAGTACAGCAGAGAAATAGAAAAGTTAAATAGCAAGGAACAAAAAATTAGGGAGAAACAACTTGCTCAACAAGAAAAAATCAGACGAAAAGAAAGTCAGCAGATTCAACAATACAACCTAAAAACAATACGCATGCAAGAAAAAGAAAGATATGCGCAACAAAAGGAGGCTGAAAAAATTAGTATACAGATTGCTAAATACAATAGGAAGTCAGAACTCAGCAGAAATAAGGCTCTGGAAAAACTGGAAAAACAAAATGCAAAGTATAGCAGGAAAACAAAACAAATGAATGAGGCAAACCAAAAGGCCCTGGAAAAAAACTAGTATAAGAAGCTTCCTAATCTCAACAGATTACCATAAATAATGAACCGGATCTTTGATGTAATTCTCGTAAATATCCTTTATCTTCTCCATTTCAGTTTCAGTTAAATCAGGGATGCTCAAGGCTTTTAAATTTGCTTCCACCTGCTCCGGTTTTGATGCACCTGGAATTACACAACTAATTTCCTTGTGCATGAGTATCCATTTAAGAGCAATCGGAGCAAGCTTATTCTTTTCTCGAAATACTGACTTTAATGCTTCAACTGCTTCCAAACCTTTTTCATAATCAATACCAGAAAATGTTTCTCCTTTGTCGAAGGCAGCTCCATCGCGATTAAAATTACGGTGATCGCCTTTGCCAAATGTTGTGTTTTTATTATATGTTCCGGTCAACAATCCACTTGCCAGGGGTACACGTACTATGATGCCGATATTACGTTTTTCAGCTTCTTTGAAAAACAATTCAGCCGGCCGCTGTCTGAACATATTAAAAATTATTTGAACAGAAGTTACATTAGGAAATTCAATTGCCTTTAAAGCTTCTTCCACTTTTTCAACACTTACACCAAGGTTTAGGATTTTTCCTGCCTTCTTTAATTTCTCAAATACTTCAAATATTTCTGGTCTGTAGAATACTTCAGTTGGGGGACAATGCAGCTGAATCAAATCGAGGGTTTCTAATTGCATTCTTTTCAGGCTATCTTCAACAAATTCTGTCAGCACTTTCGGCTGGTATGATTCACTTATATGAGGATTTAAATAACGTCCGCATTTTGTTGCTACATAAACTCGTTCAGAGCGTTTTCTTAATATACGTCCTATGGCTTTTTCACTTTCACCATCGTTATACACATCAGCTGTATCAATAAAGTTGATACCAGCATCAATTGCATCATTTAATATTTTTTCAGCTATATCATGACGAAAGGGGTCACCCCATTTTCCACCAAGCTGCCAGGTTCCGAGACTGAGTTCAGAAATTTCAAAGTCTGTTTTTCCTAGTATTCTATAATTCATACTTTACAATTTTTATAAGTAGTAAGCTTTGTATAAAAGTAATGATAAAATGTCATTCACTTCGCTGGATTTTTTTTATTTGCTATTCGAGAGTTCAGTGATTAATGTTTAATTCCAATGAAGGTGATGATGTAGTTATTCAGTTTAACTCCAAGATTAGTAGTATCAGATTTGAAAGCCAACTATTTAACAACTAATATTTCATTTAAATGTCAAGTTATATTTATTCCAATACTAAATTAATAATAAGATTAATTATCTCTTTTAATCTTTGTTGCACTTGCCTGAGCAGTTGGTAAAACCAAAAGATCTGCAATATTTACATGTTGTGGTCTGGTTATAGTAAACAAGATAATTTCGGCGATATCTTCAGCTAGCAAAGCTTGCATTCCCCTATAAACATCTTTTGCTTTTCCTTCATCGCCCTTGAATCGAACAAGTGAAAACTCCGTGTCGACCAATCCTGGATTTATTGCTGATACTTTGATGTTATGTTCGTTTAAATCAATCCGCATTCCCTTTGTGATTGCATCAACAGCATACTTTGAAGCGCAATACACATTTCCCTGAGGATAGACTTCTTTTCCTGCTATTGATCCTATATTTATTACATGCCCCATTTTTCTACTTACCATACCAGGTAAAATAGCTCTTGAAACATACAAAAGTCCCTTAACGTTAATATCCATCATGGCATCCCAGTCGTCCAGATCTCCCATGTCAATAGGACTTAGGCCATGGGCATTGCCTGCATTGTTGATTAAAACATCAATATTTTTCCATTCTTCAGATAAACTACTAACAGACTGCATTACCTGTTTTCGGTCTCTTACATCAAAATTAAGTGTGCAAACCTTGGTGAATTCTGACAATTCATCCGCAAGTTTATTCAATCGTTCTTTCCTTCTGCCACACAAGATTAAATGATACTTATTCTTAGCCAGAAGAACTGATGTAGATCTTCCTATGCCTGATGTTGCACCAGTAAGGAGAATTGTTTTCATTCCAATAATTTTTTTTCAAAGGTATTAATTAATATAGTCTATTACCGGCAAGTATAGCATACAAAATCAAAGTAACTTTCTATATTTATCCAGTATAGGTTATTTTTATTTAGGAATATTGTGAAAACTTTGATATTGTGATTAGTAGAAATATATTAATTCAATTACTATCTTTAACAATAAGGTATTTCTTTCAAAATATGACAAGACCAATTTTCATATTTTATTTTGTGTTTCTTTCGTTGTTTTCATTTTCTCAGGAAAGTATCATTTTCAATAGAATTACAAAAGAAGATGGATTATCTGCTAGTTGGGTGCGTTCTATCTATCAGGATAAATATGGTTTCATGTGGTTTGGTACTAGTGATGGTTTGAACAGGTATGATGGTTACGAGATCAAAGAATATAAACCCAATGACAAAGATCCGTTCGCGATAAGCAATGGTGCGATTATGTTTATTAGCGAACGGGATGATGGTAAATTATGGGTTTGTACTGAAAAGGGTGTTAATATTTTTGATATAGACCATGGGAAATTTAGCGAATTTCGGTTATTGAAGAATGTCAGGGTTAACGGAGTTTTAAAAGATCATGAGAATATTCTTTGGTTTGCTTCTGCTTCAGGTTTATTCCGCTATGATCCTGTTATAGAAACAATGGTAAATTTCATTAATGATCCGAATGATAAGGCAACCATAAGTAATAACTCTATAGAGTCTATTTTTGAGGATAGTTCATATAATCTTTGGATAGGGACTCGGAAAGGACTAAATGTACTTATTCGGAAAGATCAGAGTTTTAAATATTATACTCATTCAGATAATCCCAAATCGATAGGCGGAGATTTTGTTAGTCCGGTATTAGAAGATATGATGGGAAGATTATGGGTAGGAAATAATGAGAATGGATTGGATCTGTTTGTAAATGCAAAAGATTTGCCTGATGAAGGTATATTTGAACATATAATTCCGGGTAGTGTAAACAAATCTATGATTGATCGGAAAAATCGACTTTGGATAGCGCAAGGCCATGGATTCGGTCTTCAAGTTATTAATCTGAATACTTTCTCGTTGGAGAAGGAGAATATTATTCCCAACTATAATAATATACCATACAATGATCGAAGTTTAGGTGACAATTCAGTATCATCATTCTTTGAAGACAGAGATGGGGGGGTATGGGTAGGGACTTACTCCAATGGCGTTAGTTACACTTCTTCCAGAATGAAAAAATTCCATAGTGTTGAGCCTATTCCTGGGGATATAAAATCATTGAGTGATAACTTTGTGAATTTCTTTCTTGAAGAAGATGCCTATCTTTGGATAGCCACAGAATTTGGATTAAGCAGACTTGATAAAAAAACCAATTTATATAAAAATTATTATTCTGATCCCGATGACCCTAATACAATAGGGCAGAATGGTGTTATATGTCTATATGAAGATAGTTACAACAATATTTGGGTAGGGACATGGAATGGTGGACTGAATCTTTACAACAGAGATAAGGACAATTTTACAAGGTTTCTTCCTATTCAAGGTAAAAAAGGTACTATATCTAGTTTTAATGTATTTGCAATAATGCAAGACAGTAAAGGTATTTTATGGGTTGGGACAAATGGTGGTGGGCTTAACAGATATGATTATCTGACTGGCAAATTTACACAATACATGCACGATCGAAATGATTCTACAACTATTTTTCATAATGCCATAAATGATATTTGTCCAACGGCCAATGGTGAACTATATATCTCAGCCTATCATTCTCTTGATCTGTTTGATTATTCTACCGGTACATTCAAGCATTATAGGTATAATGATCAGGATACTACCGGTATTACTGACGGGAATATTTTGGATGTATTTGAAGACAGCAGGCAAAATTTATGGGTTTGTACAACCAGAGGTTTAAATTACTTCAATAGAGAAAAAGAAATATTTATTCATTATACGAAAGAGGATGGCTTACCAAGTAATGCAATTCAGAGCATTCTCGAAGATGGGAATGGTAACCTATGGTTGGGTACTAATAACGGCATATCAAAATTTATTAAAGGTACAGAAGTACCTGATGATCCGGAATTTGTTAATTACTCCTCAAACGATGGTTTGCAGGGTAGCGAATTTGTAAGAAGATCTGCTTTATTAAGTCGTGATGGCAGGATGTATTTTGGAGGTTCCAATGGTTATACCTACTTTCATCCTGATAGCATTGTTGAAAATCCTGTTCCTCCCGAGCTGGTATTTGTTGATTTTCGTTTGTTTGAAGATCATAATAATGAAGAAATCAGTAAAATATTATCGGGCAAAGACGTGAATATGGTAGAAAGGATGGTTCTTTCTTATGATCAGGCAGATTTTACAATTAATTATGCCGCTCTGAATTATTTGAATTCAAAAGAAAATGAATATCAATTCAAACTTGATGGATACGAAAATGAATGGCATAATGTAGGATATCAAAGGTCTGCAACCTATACGAATCTTGAGCATGGTAAATATACATTCATGGTCAGAGGAAGCAACAATGACGGAGTATGGAGTAAAAAAATAAAAATGCTGACCATTATTATTAAGCCCCCATGGTGGAAAACTATTGTATTTCGTGTTTTTGCGATTGCCCTGTTAATAACAATTATACTAGTCTTCTATAAGATAAGATTTAAACTGCTTGAGAAACAAAAGCATTTGCTCGAGAAAATGGTAAGAGAGCGTACAACTGAATTATCTGAAGTAAATAGTTTGTTGGAGGAAAGACAGGAAGAAATTTCTTTGCAAAACGAAGAACTGGAGAAACATAGAAATCATTTGGAACAACTTGTAGAAAAGCGCACTGAGCAATTGGAAGAAGCCCGAAAATATGCCGAAGCATCTGATAAACTAAAATCTGCTTTTCTGGCAAATATGAGTCATGAAATAAGAACACCAATGAATGCCATTGTAGGTTTTGCTTCTATGCTTAAGGAGGAGGATATTCCGGGAGAAGAAAAAGAAGAATTCATCGATATTATTAACAGTAACAGCCAATCTCTGCTGGTTCTCATTAATGATATATTAGAAATTTCTCTTATTGAGGCAAATCAACTTATTTTAAGTAAAGATCCATTCGATTCTATTCATATCTTGCAAGAGTTGGAGAGTTATTTTGTAATGAAGAATACAAAAAAGATCGATATTCACTTCAATAACAAGGACAATAGAAGGATACTTATATTTCAAAACGATAAGACAAGATTCAGACAAGTTGTTTCAAATCTAATTAGCAATAGTTATAAATACACTGAAGAAGGTTCTATAGAATTTGGATATAAAATATTAGATAAGGAAGTTGAATTTTATGTTTCAGATACCGGCATTGGAATCAATGAAAATGAATACCAGAGAATTTTCGACTATTTTCATAAAATTGATAAGGGCGACAACAAATTGTATAGAGGTGCGGGTATAGGTTTATCAATCTGTAATAAACTCGTTGAGTTAATGGGTGGAAGAATCTATCTTGATTCGAATGTTGGAAAAGGAACCACTTTTTATTTTACTCTTCCTTTCGTTGAAACGGAGGAAAAATCAATCATTATTTCCAAGCCACCATCAAAAGTAAAATACAATTTGAAAGGTGTAACCATCCTTGTGGCTGAGGATGAAATTACCAATTATCAATTGTTAAAAAGAATTCTTAAACCTACTAAAGCCACCGTACTTTGGGCAAAGAATGGAGAGGAAGCTGTAAATATGGTTAGGGAAATCAGCAATTTTAACAACTTTATTGTTTTAATGGATATTAAAATGCCATTAATGAATGGAATTACTGCCAATGAAGAAATCCAGAAAATTAACAAAGAAATTCCTGTTATTGCTGTAACTGCTTATGCACAGGCCAAGGACAAAGAGGAAATTCTTAAACATAATTTTATCGATTATATTGCAAAACCTTTGGAATCTGAAAAATTGCTTGAAGCAATAGCTAAGCATCTAAAAAAGTAAGATTTGTCAACTTTTTCTATTGCTCTTTTAATTATAACATTCAAAGAAAAATTCCAATAATTGCAATCACCGCTTAAGCCCAATCAAGTGACAAAAGCAAACTCCTGATGAATAAATTTGATGCATACATTTCCAAACCTATCTACTCTGCAGCATTATTGCAATTAATTGAAAGTTATTACAAAGTCTAATAAGCAGATCTGAAAAAATTGATACTTTTGAGGAATTCCTTCAATTAATATATTTATGAATTCGATTAAGTTCTTTTTCATCAGTTTGATTTTCATTCCATATGTTTCTTATGCAAATACAAATAACATTACTGCTCAGGATGATACTGTTTACATTCCATCTGTTGTTAATCCTCCGGTTATTAACGGTTACGCGGACGATAATTGTTGGGTAGGTGTAAATTGGCAAGCCATTGATCAAGTTTGGATCCCCTATGGAGAAACTGTGTCTCCTTCTGATTTTACTGGAAGATATAAGGTGGTTTGGTCCGCAGTAGAGAATCTGCTTTATTTTATTGTTGAAATTGATGATGATGTTATATCTGATGCATACCTTCCTGGTGTAACAGCAGATATTTATAATTTTGATATGATTGAAGTATTTATCGATGAAAATAAGTCAGGGAATTATCATGTATTTGATGGTACAGCGAACGATGAATTATCACTTGGCGTAAATGCTGAAAATGCATTTGCGTATCATATCTTCACGAAATTTCCCGAATCCGGACAAACAACTACTACATTCAGGGTCGAAGATCTTGCAGGAAGTAGTTGGGGAACTGCTGAACACCCAGTTTATAATGATCATTTCCCTGAATATGTTGTAAGTCGTGAGGGAACAGTATGTACCTGGGAGTTTTCATTGATTGTTTATGATGATACTTATTCTGATAGTAACATTGAAGGATCGCGGGTTGATCTGTCAGTCAATAAAGTTATGGGTTTGTCACTTGCATTTAACGATGATGATGAGCCAGGTGTGGATCCTGGATTAACAGAAAGGGACAATTTCTTTGGTTCTGTTGCTGTAACTGCGGCTGCTTATAATGATCATTGGAAAAATGCAAACGATTTTGGACCTGCAAAACTTATTGGATCACCACTAAGTATTGAAGGATCAAAATTAGAAGAAGTCCAGCTTACAAATCATGCCAAATCCTGTAAATGATTTTTTTAGAATAATTTTCAATAGTAACTATACAGGTAATCTTGAAATTAAAATATTCAATACAAAAGGTCAGGAGATTAGTAATGTTAATGGATTTAAGGCGAGACAAGAATACGCTCAGAGTTTTTCTTACCAATTCATTTCTGGTATGTATTTTCTAGAAGTGAGTGCTGGCAAAGAATCATTAACTCAAAAAATACTAATTGGTCAATAGTATTATTCTGTCACCCAACTAATAATCTCATCTGAAAGAGGATTGGTTTTTGAACCAAAATGAGCAACTACTCTGCCTTTCTCGTCTACTAAAAATTTATTGAAATTCCAGGAAATTTTAGCATCCAAAACGCCATTTTCAGATTTTGTAGTCAGCCACTGATACAATGGATCTATTTTACTTCCTTTCACAGATATTTTTTCCATCATCGGGAAAGTTACACCATAATTAATCTTGCAAAATGAAGCAATTTCTTTATTTGTTCCAGGTTCCTGCCTCATGAAATCATTGGATGGAAATCCAATAACCACAAAATTGTCACCGCCATATGTTTCATATAACTTTTGAAGATCAGCATATTGAGGGGTGAAGCCACATTTTGAGGCTGTGTTAACAATCAATACTTTCTTGCCTTGTAGTTGAGCCATATCAAAATCTTCACCGTATAAGGTTTTCGCCTTAAAATCATACAATGATTTTATCTGTCCAAATGATGATATTGTCATAATTATGCCAGTTAATAGAATTATTATTTTTTTCATTGTTTAATGTTTTTATCACTTATATAAACAAAAAAGAAAGAAAAAAGTTTTATGCAGATAGATTAATTTGTTTTAAAATCGAATTTTTAAGCATTATAATGCTGTAAATTTGCATTTAGACCAATAACAATTAACTAATTCTTATGAAAAAATTTATCTTATTATTCATGGTATCTTTTTGTCTTAACAATATTGTAGTAGTGAATTCTCAGGTTCTTAATGATCCCATAATTGAGTTAGTCGAAGATGGATTTAACTTTATTGAGGGACCAGTCTGGAAGGAGGGAGTTGGTTTGTTATTTAGTGATATCCCGGAAAATAAAATTTATGTATGGGATTCAGTAGCTGGTTCTTCTGTTTATTTAACTCCCTCAGGCAAATCAAATGGATTGGCCGTGGATGCTTTAGGCAATCTCTTTGTATGTCAGCATTTGGATCGTCAGCTTGGGATATATGAAGAAGGGGTTGGTATAGTAGCTAAGGCAACTCATTATAATGGAAAAAGGCTTAATAGCCCGAATGACCTTGCTATTAAATCAGATGGCTCTATATTCTTCACTGATCCACCCTTCGGTCTTAATGATGAAGGAGCTACTCCTGAGTTGCCATATGCAGGCATTTATCGATTATCAGAATCAGGAGATTTACAATTGCTTGACAGTACGCTTAATTATCCGAATGGCATTGCCTTTTCACTTGATGAGAGCAAATTGTATGTTTCTGAATCGGATGTGGCTGATGTCTATGTTTGGGATGTAATTGATGATACAACAATTGCAAATAAAACCTTATTTTATAATATTCCCGGGCAATGGGCTGATGGAATGAAGATTGATGAAGAAGGCTATTTGTATGTTACAGGTCCGATAGGCGTTTGGATAATTGCACCAGATGGAAGCCTGATAGAAACTGTTACTGTGCCGGATGAATACTCTGCATCCAATTGTAACTGGGGACCGCAGGAAGATCCAACATTATATGTAACATCAAACAGCAGATTGTATAAAATTACAAACAAACCTGAAGAACCTGAGGCATTTTATGACCCAAATTCAGATATTGGAGAAGGCGTGAAATTAAACACACCTCATCCCAATCCTTTTAATAATACAACCATAATTCCATTTTACTTGGAATATACAACAAAACTTAAACTGTCTGTTGTTGACATGAAAGGAGAAGAGATATCCAAGCTTGCAGAGGGAGTGTTTTTGAATGGAAAGCATAGCATTGATTGGAATACAAGTAAATTAGCGAGCGGTATTTATTACATTGTCCTTGAATCGGAAAGCAGCAAACTTGTTCGAAAATGTATTAAGTAATATAACAAAGGGTAGCATTTGCTACCCTTTTTCTTTATACATTTCGTATTGTTTCAATAAATGCTTTGATGTTTTCAGTTTTTACTCCAGGAGGCATTCCTCCACCGCAGGAATAGATTATCCTTGATTTATCTTTCATTCCATTTACCAATTCCAAAGCTGATTTTCTCACATCATCTGGTGAACCGCCTGCAAGTACATCACGGGGTGGTATATTACCCAGCATGGTAACTTTATTATTTGTGAGTTCTTTTAGTTCATTGAGGTCAGATTCAAATTCCATATTGAAGATATTGATTCCAATCTCTGGAAGGTAAGTTATGGAAGAACCATAACCAGCATCATTGTGAAAGAATTTGATGCTAACATCCTTGTTATACAAACGTTTAAGATAGGGGAGGCCAAACTCTTTAAATTCTTCTTCTCCAATAAAACCAATGATATCATCGAGCATCATGATTCCATCTATACTGGGAAATGATTTCTTCTGCAAGTCATGCCACTCATCCAGGTAATCAGTGATTACAGTTAGCAATTGATGGATTTCATCAGGATTTGTCATCATGGCAGTAAGAAATTCCGTTGTTCCCATCAGGTAAGAAGCAATATTCAAAGGACCTCTGGAAACTGAAAACCTTATTTTATAACCAATATCATTGATCTTTTTCTCGTTTAATTTCAGTCTGTTTAAGATAAAGGGAGCAAGACCATCCGTTTCTGGATTTGGAATTGGCATGTTGATTATATCTTCGATCGAATGAATTGTTTTATGTGCGTGAGGAAATTCATTGACTGGAAATACTCCACGTGATCCAAATGCAGAAGGTTCACTACACATGCCATATTCTGACCAGAATGAAGGGAAATACATAACATCCGGAAATGTATCAATGGCCTTTTTGTTAGCTTCAAACCATAATTCATCACTTGAAAAATAATCTATGATTGTCATACCAGCCCAGTTGGGTAACCATGGGCAATCAATTACGAATCCGATAGGAAGAGGATCCAGAATTTTTCCATTCACTATATCTTTTAAGTCTTGCCACTGTTTATCTGTCATTGTATATTTTTTTATAGAACTGCATAAAGATAAGAATTATTCATAAGCTCTTAATACGGATGGTTGGAACTATTGCAATTTTGTATAATAATTAGAATCATTTTTAAATTATTATATTTCGAATGTCTTATTGCAGAATTAACTTTAATAAGCTAATTGTATATT
>CAYWBC010000008.1:0-32513 GCA_964456285.1 uncultured Bacteroidales bacterium | reverse complement strand
ATTATATTTCGAATGTCTTATTGCAGAATTAACTTTAATAAGCTAATTGTATATTCATGAAAGAAAAATTAAGCGTATTAACAGAACTTATTAAACTTGCCAGAATTGATAAAGAGATAAGAAATGAAGAATTTAGTTTCCTATTTGCTATTTCGAAGATGTTGGGTATCGATAAAGTAGATTTTGAAAGATTATTTGCAGATTATATTGAATATACGCCTCCGGCAACTGAAACGGATAGAATATTACAATTTTATCGTATGGTTCTTCTAATGAACTGTGATCTTAATGCTGATTCAAAGGAACTTATGTTTGTTAAATCAGCAGGAGTAAGATTGGGACTTCATACAGATGCAATAGAAAGTGTAATATCTGAAATGAAGAAGAATAAAAAGGGAATAGTGTCGGAAGCCAGACTGATGGAAATCTTTAAAACTCACTATAACTAATAGGATTTAATAATTAAAACAAGATTCTATTAAAAAGTATTTTAGGAACATTTCACATCACAATACTTTACATTTTTATCACCCTACCATTTTTATTATCATTAGTTTAGAAACGACTTTGTATAACATAATAATAGAGTTCTATGAAAAGATTAGTAATAACAGTTGCTTTTTTATTAATGGCAGCATATGGATCTAGTCAGAATGACAGAATAGAATTTAACGGACAACAACTCTTTCTGAATGGAGCAAATCTTGCCTGGGTAAATTTTGCACGTGATATTGGCCCAGATGAAACGGACTTTGATCAGTTTGGAAAACTATTTAAAGAGACTCATGATTATGGAGCAAATGCAGTCAGATTATGGTTACATACTAATGGAGTTTCTACTCCCGAGTTTCGGGCTGATACTGTTTTTGGACCAGGTGACGATGCCATTAATGATTTGAAACAGATTTTGGATAGTGCCTATAAATATGATGTGGGATTAATTCTATGCCTATGGTCGCATGATATGTTAAACTTGAGTAACCCTGCTTCCATTTTAACCCGGAACAGAGCACTCCTGGAAGATGAAAATGTGCTAAACAGTTACATACAGAATGCTCTTATTCCCATGGTAGATTCAACAAAAGATTATCCGGCAATTATTGCCTGGGAAGTATTTAATGAACCGGAAGGATTGATTGAAGGTGTGCCAAATGGTGGATGGTCAACTAACGGACATGTTACAAGAGAACAAATACAGATAGCTGTAAATAGAATAGCCGGTGCTATTCATCGAGTTGATCCTGATCTTAAGGTAACAAATGGAACGCATACACTTGATTCAAACTCTGACAGGGGATTACACAATTATTACTCTGACTCTTCTTTATTTAATAAAGGTGGTGATGTTGATGGTTACCTTGATTTCTACCAGGTACATCATTATGATTTTACACTGAATCCTTTTGAACATCATTACGATTACTGGAACCTTGATAAGCCATTAATACTAGGTGAATTTCATCCTGATTGCAGTACATGTGGTGATTTTAGTAATTACGAAACGCTAATTGACAGTGGATATGCAGGAGCTTTAGGATGGATGTGGTTAGATGCTTATGGAGAGAGTATTAAACAAGAAGTGCAGTATATGTTCCTGAATCATACAACAGATGTGGATATTGATAATATGATAGGCGATACACCCATGTTAACTTTTAGCGGACCTGATTATGGAGAAGAATTTGAATCTGGCTCTGATATTGATTTTTTTGTAGAAGCTTTTGATACTGATGGTACAATTGATTCTGTTGAGTATTTTCAGATAATGGAAACAGGAGAGGATCTGGTTTTGATGACATTTACCTCTGCACCATATGATTATACCTGGGTGGGACCTGACGATGGTATGTATAGTGTCTATGTCAGAGCAACTGACAATGACGGCTTTACTAAAGAAAGCAACCAAATTGCTTTCATTGTTGGCGATCCTCCTATCTATAAATACGAAGCTGAAGAAGCTGAATTAACAGGTGATGCTACTATTGCGACTGATGTTACTGCCAGTGGTGGACAATATGTTAATTATTTAAATTCCCCTGCTTCAATTGAGTGGACTATTTTGAATTGTCCTGCTGATGATGTATATGATCTTATTCTGGGATTTGGTGTGCCCTATGGCAACAAGAACAATTTTATTATTATTAATGGCAGTACAGGTAGTCAAATAGATCATCTCTTTGATGGCCCTGCTGATGAATGGATTAGAGATACAGTTCCTGTTAATTTGGTAGAGGGAGTCAATACAATAGAGATCGGCTACAGTTGGGGATGGATGACATTTGATTATATTGAATTGCCCTTTGAAAGGCCTCCACTTGCAACAAGTATTGCCGTTTCATCTTCATTAAAAGTTTTTCCTAACCCAGCGAAGGAAAACTTATACATTTCCAACATTGTTGGTCTTGCCACTGCTAATGTATTTAACCTGCAGGGTCAGAAAGTACTTTCTGTTGATCTGGGGGCTGAAGAAAACTCTATTGATATTTCAGAACTTGAAAAGGGATTGTATTTACTCACAATCCATATTGAATCAGGAGAACGAATTACTAAGAAATTTATCAAGGAATAATTCATTAAAACAGGCAGCAAGTCGATTATTACCTATTTTTTTCAATCCACTTCCTGGCATTTACAAATGCTTCAATCCATGGAGTAGCCTGATCTTTGCTGCGATCTTTTGGATAATAAGCCCATTGCCATGGATAGATTGATCTTTCAAGATGAGGCATCATAACCAGGTGTCTTCCATCTGAGGAGCACAAAGCAGCAACATCGTATTGAGATCCATTTGGATTGCCTGGATACTGACTATTGCTATATTTCATAGCTATGTTATAATCACTTTCAGGCATAGGAAGATTGAATTTTCCTTCTCCATGAGCAACCCATATTCCCAATTTTGTTCCTGAAAGGGAATTAAGCATTATCGAGTTATTATCAGGAATATCAACATTCAAAAATGCTGATTCGAATTTATGAGAGTCATTGAATGACATGAAGGCTGAATCCTTTGTTTTATCAACCACCAGTCCAAGTTCCATCATTAGCTGACAGCCATTGCATACTCCAAGACTAAGTGTGTCTTTTCTTGCATAAAAGGCGTCTAGTGTCTCTTTTGCTCTTAGATTAAACAGAAAGGCTCCAGCCCATCCTTTGGAGCTGCCTAAAACATCGCTATTGGAAAATCCTCCAACAAACACGATCATATTTACATCTTCCAGAGTCTCTCTTCCGGTAATCAGATCAGTCATGTGCACGTCCTTAACATCCATTCCAGCCTGGTACATACTATACGCCATCTCACGATCTCCATTTACACCCTTCTCACGAATAATAGCAGTTTTTATTCCTGAAAATTCTTTTCGCTTTAAGCTCAGACCATAGCTCTCAAACTTTCCTGAGAAACCTGGAGGAAAGGAAAAACTCAATTCTTGTTTCTTATAATTGCTGTACCTTTTTGTGCTCGAACCCTCTGAAGTTTGATTGCTATCCAATAAGTAAGAAGTTTTATACCAAACATCTCTTAGCGAATCAATATCAAATTGGTAATTTTCAATACCATTCGTAATGGAGAAAACCCTCTTTGAGTTTACCTGAGAGATTTTATAACAATCAATATTGTCAGATTTCAGGCGGTCAATAACCCTGTTGCGTTGATTGGTTTGGATAACCAGAGCTGGACTTTCACTAAACAGTTTCCTTATGATATCAAGGTCTCCCAATTCGCTTATGTCTGTCTCTATGCCAACCTGATTGTTAGCAAAACACATTTCCAAAAGAGTAGTAATTAGTCCCCCCGAAGAGACATCATGTCCGGCAAGAATGCTGTCACTCTTAATCAGATCCTGTACAGCATTGAAAATCAGGACCACTTTTTCACCTTTAAAAACTTGTGGTGTATGGTTTCCAAGACGATTCAAAACGCTGGCAAAACTGCTTCCGCCAAGGCAAAAATCATTTTCACACAAAGGAATGTAAATAAGCTCAGAATTATCAATGGCTTTAATAACAGGTTCAATCGCTTTGCGGAAATCATATACCTCTGCGGCTGCAGAAATGATAACTGTACCCGGGGCCATTACAGTATTTCCGTTAGGATATTTTTGAGTCATTGAAAGTGAGTCTTTCCCGGTAGGAATATTAATTCCCAATGAAATTGCAAAATCACTAGCTGCTTTCACAGCATCAAACAACCTGGCGTCTTCTCCCGGATTTTTGCATGGCCACATCCAGTTCGCACTTAAAGAAATTGACCTGATTCCATCTTTGAGAGGAGCCCAAACAATATTTGTCAGCGACTCAGTAATAGCAAGAACTGAACCAGCTTCTGGATCAATTAATGCGCTGGATGGAGCATGACCAATAGATGTTGCTATGCCTTTGAAGCCAGAATAGTCGAGCGCTGCTATGGCCATATTATTCAAAGGAAGTTGAACTGATCCGACAGTTTGTTGTTTTGCCACTTTGCCTGTAACTGAGCGATCTACCTTATTTGTCAGCCAATCTTTGCAGGCTACTGATTCCAATTGAAGAACCTGGTCCAGGTAATGATGAATTTTGTTCTTGTCGTATTCTACCGATTTAAAGTTTTGTTTAAGCCTTGAATCCTTCATTATTGTTTTCGGAGGATTTCCAAACATATCCTCCAGTTTCAGATCAATAGGTTTTTCACCCTTTTTATTTTGAAATACAAACTTATGATCTCCAGTTGTTTTACCAATAACATACATAGGAGCACGTTCTCGTTCTGAAACTGCTCTCAGATATTCAATATCCTTTTCCTTCATTATCAATCCCATTCGTTCCTGGGACTCGTTACCGGCAATTTCTTTATCAGACAAAGTAGGGTCACCAATGGGCAACTTAGTCATATCAATTATTCCGCCAGTTTCTTCTACCAACTCAGACAAACAATTCAGGTGTCCGCCGGCACCATGGTCATGAATAGAAACAATCGGATTAATCTCAGATTCAGCCATTGCTCTGATGGCATTGCATGCACGTTTTTGCATTTCCGGGTTAGAGCGTTGAACAGCATTCAGTTCAATGGTATTTTCATATTCGCCTGTCGCAACAGAAGATACAGCACCACCGCCCATGCCAATTCGATAATTATCGCCTCCAATCAGAACAATTTTATCTCCTTTTTCAGGGCGATCTTTTTCTGTGTCTTCTCCTTTTCCAAATCCAATCCCTCCTGCAAGCATAATTACTTTATCGTATCCATATATTTTTTCATCTTCAATGTGTTCGAAAGTCAAGAGACTGCCACATATTAAAGGTTGACCAAATTTGTTGCCGAAATCACTGGCTCCGTTTGAGGCTTTTATTAAGATCTGTTTCGGAGTTTGATACAGCCAATCTCTCGACGGAATATCATTTTCCCAGTCTCTGTTTTTTTCAAGTCTGGAATAGGAAGTCATATAAACTGCAGTTCCGGCAAGCGGTATAGCTGCTTTTCCACCTCCAATACGATCACGGATTTCGCCTCCAGTGCCAGTTGCCGCTCCATTAAAAGGTTCAACAGTTGTGGGAAAGTTATGTGTTTCTGCTTTCAACGAGATTACGGAATTAATTTCTTTTACCTTAAAAAAATCGGGTTTATTCTGAACCAGGGGTGCAAATTGTTCAATAACAGGTCCTTTAATAAATGCGCAGTTATCTTTGTATGCCGAAACAACAGTATTGGGATTTGTTTTGGTGGTAAGTTTAATAAGTTGAAATAATGAATCTTTCTTCTCAATATTATCGATCACAAATGTTCCGTTAAAGATTTTGTGTCTGCAGTGTTCTGAGTTTACCTGAGAAAAACCAAAGATTTCACTGTCAGTAAGCCTTCTGCCTAATTTACGGCTAAGGTGCTCAAGGTAATTTATTTCATCACTATTTAATGCAAGACCCTCCTGCAGATTGTATTCTGTAATATCCTCAATATATAGTATTGGTTCGGGTTGTATATCAATGGTGAAAATATCCTGATCAATACCATCATATACACGATTGAGCATAGGATCAAAGTCCGGATTGTCAGCCTTTGTATTCTTAAATTCTTCAATTCTTGAAATCCCCTGAATGCCCATGTTTTGGGTAATTTCGACAGCATTTGTACTCCAGGGAGTAATCATTTCTCTTCTTGGACCAATATATTTACCGCTTATTTGAAGCAGGTCGGAATATTCAGCTTCTGCAAACAACCATGTGAGTTTGGCAAGGGTATCAGAATCGGGTAATTTTTGTGTTTCTACAGCAATAACATCAGCCTTTCGGTCTCTAAAGAAAAGAATCATACATCCTAAATTTGGAGGGTTATTATTTCAGCTGCAAAAGTACGAATGAAAAATTTTAGTTTGACTTTTTTCGTATTGATTTATACACCATAAATTGTGAATAACCTTATTACTACTAACAGCAGCAAAAATTACTAAAATTAGCTATAGCTTGTTCTTTGATCAATTGGAGGGAAGACTATGATATGCTTTCAATGACATGAATATTTTTATTTTTTCCGATATAACTCTTAATAATTTGCTGTATATCCCTGTTGTCATTATACTTTTTAATACATTCTCCCAAAATTATTGCATCTGAGCCATTAATAATATCTGTATATCCATAACCGAGATATTTCCCATTTTCAATCTTTACAACAGCAAGTTCATCCGGATTTCTCCCTGAATCAATAATAATGAAACTCTTATGCTTATAAAGATGTTTTTCCAATAGCTTCTTGGCCCTTTCATTGTATTCTGAAGGAGATTCTTTTCCAATACAAGCACCCTTACATTCTGCTATTTCGTAATGAAAACATGCGTCGGTAGAAGGGTATAAGCCGCAGAGCTTATTGCATAGCTGAAATTCTTCCACCATATTCTGAATATAGGCCTTGCCCGATTTTTGTGTTGTAAAACAGCATATTGGCATTTCCTTTTTATCCGAGAGTTTAATTAGACTAAAACAATAGTACCCTTTTTCATCTGTAGAGTGATACAATCCATATTGCGATAATGATCTTCTTTGTAATCTGTTATATAATGGTTTATGTAGTTTTATTTCGTGTGATTCTTTCAATAATGCAATCAACTCGCTTCCGGTAAGTTCATAATCGATATCAGCAATTTCACTTCTCATTTCAATTGCTTTTTTTGTGTCATTGTTTCTGAAATGACTCATAACCCTGGTCCGGATATTTTTACTTTTTCCAATGTAGATCAGTTCATTGGCATCATTAAAAAAATAATATACTCCAGCTTCTTCTGGCAATTTGTTAATTTTACTCTCAGATAGTTTAGGATGAAGATTTCGTTTATCTATTTCAGTTAAAATATTAATATTCTTATATTTATCATTATTTAACTGAAGTAAATATTCAAAAAGTTTCATTGTTGCTAAGGCATCCCCACTTGCGCGGTGACGAGCAGAATTTTCAATATTCAGAGCTTTGCATATTTTACCCAGACTATATGATGACTGGCCTGGAATTAATTTTCTGCTTAACTGAACTGTGCAAATTTTATCACGAGCATAATTGTATCCTAATCGTTTGTATTCGTTTCGGATAAATTGATAATCAAAGGACACATTGTGTGCAACGAAAATACAATCTGTTGTAAGTTCAATGATTTTTTTTGCAACCTCATAGAATTTTGGAGAATCTGAAACCATGGCATTTGATATGCCTGTAAGATTTGTGATGAAATAGGGAATTTTTTTTTCCGGATTTATCAGAGTACAAAATTCATCAATAAGTTTCTCTCCGTCGTGAATATAAATTGCTACCTCAGTTATCTTTTCAACTGCTGGACTTCCTCCTGTAGTTTCTATATCAATTATTGCATACATACAATAATAAAAATATAGCAATCAATTTTTTTTCAATAGATTTTAGGGGAGAATTTTTCAAGAATATTTGAGCAGAATATATAAAAAAAGCTCTGCATTGGAATGCAGAGCCAGAGACCGTTAGCGCGTGTGACTGATATAAGGTAGGACTTGTAAAAGTAATTATATTTATTTAAAATCCAAACATTATGGAATTTATTTAAAAAAATCAATATGGAACCTTTACTGGGCATGAGTTATATCATCTAATTATTTAAAAAAAAAGATTTCTTTCGCTTACATTTGAGCGGATAGCTGTTTTGTATTTAATTATAACATTTTTCTGAAAGCGCATGCTTTTTTGTTTTTTTATATATATTTGTTTTCTATCTAATCTGATTGGTTTTCCTACGCGAAATGATTTAAAGAGAATTAAGTTTTCACATAGACATGGATGGTAAGATGAGAAAGAATGAAAGTTTAGAAGAAATGGTTGCCAGGCGCAATAAACGTCTGAAGAGTCTGTTTTCAAGAAATGGAGTTAATGTTAGATTGGTTGGTGATGATCAGAAGCCTGCAGTAATTATGGATGAATCAGTAGTATTGTCCTGTTATGTAAAGAATTTCGATCTTCATTTTACCAAAGAACCCTTTAGCGATGATATTATTAAAACCGTGAAACTGAAGCATGAGCCTGAAATTACACGTTTTGAGCTTCAGGAGGTTATTGAATTATGCAAGCACAGACCTGTATACCGTGTTCTATTAAAGGGAACAGAACTTTATCTTGTTGGTTATAATTATCTGAATTCTGAAGATTCAGTGGGTAGGTATCCTGTTTTTGCAAAACACAAACCTAAAGTATATTTTGACAGAACCTATGCTGAAAAAGTTGCTGTTAATCTTCAGGATGATGGTTATGAAATAGATATTGTTTAGTTAGAATTGTATTTGATGTGCTCTTTATAATTAAGAAAGAAATCTTCTAAGGCAGTCATCTTCTTATAGAAGAAATCATTCACCTCTTTCCAGCATTCTTTATTGTAAATGTTTACATTATCGATTTGAGTATATACCCTGGATACAGTTTTACTATCAGATAGTTTGTATTCAATATCCCATGTAAGAGGAAATGGAATTTCTTCAACTGTTCTACTCTTTAAAGATTCCAGTTTGTTCCAAAGTTCAAATCTTTTATCAAGATTCCTGGTGTCAATTTCAATGGCAACAAGCGCTATATCTTCATCAAAATGAAATTTTAGTTTTACTTGTTTAATTCCTGTTTCATTCATTAGCCATTTGCTTTTCTTGTCTTTTAGTATTCTTTTTCTCCCTGACCAGGCTTTAAACTTGTCCCAGTATTCCTTGCGAATTATTTTGGATTCTTCCTTACGGAACATAATATATAAGTTATAGAAGAGGTTTTTTTCGTAAATTCTTTTTCTCTGAAATTCTAATTTTGTTTTTTCGTTTTCTATGCCTTGAAGACATTGTAGGTTTGGTAGGCTTTCTTTCCGGTGATTCTTTCAAGGATTCCTCCAATAAAAAATAAAACTTTTTTATGGCTGTTTCCTTGTTCCTGAATTGTGAACGTTCGGTTTGTGAACTTATGATTAAATCACCATTTCCGGTAAGAAAGGATTTTAATTTTACTTTTAGTATAGATTTTTGTTGTTCGGTCAACAATTGAGAATTCAAAACATTGAAACGCAGTTCCACCCTTGTGTTCACTTTATTCACATGTTGCCCTCCGGGTCCACTGCTTCTCGTAGCAGAAAAAGTAAATTCTTTATCGAATTTGATGTATCTTATGTTATTGTTAAGCATTCAATAATTCTTTTTTGTAGGTAAAAGCTCAATGATGTTGTAAATATCTTAAAGAATAAAAAAGAATGCCACGCCAATTACACTTATTATAGCACCAAGTACTTCATACAAAGTAACTTTTTGTTTAAAGAGAATAACTGCAGGAGCAATAATCAACACAGGTACAATAGCCATTATTGTTGAGGCTATTCCAGTCTGAGTGTAAGATACAGCCAATAGAGAGAATGAAACCCCTAAAAATGGGCCGAAGAAAGATCCGATAGCTATACCTTGCATTGCTTTAAAGTGAAACAAAGCTTTATATACCTTTCTCCATCTTTTCATATAGGTAACCAAAATGCAAAAACCTATAATACCGGCAATGATTCGAATTTGCGTTGAGGCAAATGCATCATATGTACCCATGCCTTTTTTGCTTAATACCAATCCTAATGCTTGTCCAACGGCACCTCCAAAAGCATACAAAACCCCTTTTATGGGAAGTTTTAGGGTAAAACCAGAGCTTTTATCCTTCCTGCTAACAATTGCTATTGAAATGCCAGTTATTGTCAATAGCATACCCAAGTAACTCAGATAACCAATCCTTTCTTTGAGTATTATGAAACCAAAGAAAGCAGCCAGAGGTGGCACGAGGGCCATAATAAGCATAGCAAAGCGCGAACCAATTATGGTGTATGATTTGAACAAAAATAGATCTCCCATCACGAAACCTACCAGGCCGGAGATACTTAACCATAGCCAGTTGTATGAATCTGCATCAGAAGGAAAAAATCTCCCTCTCAATATCAGTGAAAAAATACTTAAGAAAAGAAAACCTATTACAAGTCGAATGATATTGACAGCCAATGAGCCTACTTTTAAACTGGCTGATTCAAAGGCAAGGGCAGTGGCAGTCCAGAAAATGGCTGTACAAAGTGCATAAAGCTCACCTATGTGGTTTTGAAAAAAATTCATTCTTAAATATAATATTCGCAATAAAATGTAAATCCTAATTCTTAACTAGTTTTTCTTAATAACCAACAGATCTATTAAAGCTGTCAAAAGTAATACAATATGAAAAAAGAAATAGAAGCATCAGATGTATACTGAAATAAATTTCTTAAATTTCCTATTAGCCGATTATAAAATTATTTTAGGAACTGAATACCATAGAGGTATAGCGATAATTTAATATTTTCCTGATCCTATATTAATTAATGAAAATATTCAGGGATGAACAATTGTATTTCTGATACCTTTCAGGGTACTTCGCATATTGAAAATCAGGATGGATTACTGATTGTAGAGGAAGTTGATTATACCCTTTTTTCAGTTCTTGATGGAGTTAGCAGATCTTTGCACCCAAAAGAAGGAGTGGACTTAGCCATTCAGTTTATTTCAAATCATCACTTGGAATATTTCAGAATCAATACCTATTATCTAGATGACTTGATGTATAAAGTAAATGAAAGCATAGTTCAAAGTAATTACGATAATGCCCTCACAACCTATTGTGTTGCTTGTATTTTAAAATCAAATAGAAATAAAATGATCCTGTCCAACCTTGGGGATTCAAGAATATATTTGGTTGAGCAGGATAAAATACAATCTGTAACTGAGGATGATACTCTTTTCCCCGGCAGCAATATTTTAACCAAATGTTTAGGAATGAAGAATCTTAATAAGGATGATTTCAGAATGGGAGAGGTCGAATTGAAAAATCGAAATATTTTACTTTGTTCCGATGGTTTTTATAGTCTTCTTGAAGCAAAAGAAAGAGAGTTTATTGACATATTTAATACCCAGAAAATCAGTACTATAAAAAATTTACTTAAAGAAAAAATTAAAGACAATAATTTCGATGATTCTACATATATTTATTCATTAAATACCGAAGACTAAAATTTAGTCACCGAATACTAGTTCAAGGATTTCCGAGGTTCTTGCCAGGGGATCTTTCCTGATTTTTTCTTCTTCCTTTGCTATCATCACAAACATGCCTTCAATGGCCATTTCAGTAACATATTCTGAAAGGTCAGGATTCATTTTTTTCACGAAAGGGATGTTATTATATGTATGTATTATATCGTCCCAATATTTTGTTGCATCAACTTTTTCAAGCGAATTATCTATTAAGGGTTTAATTTTGATAGTTATATCCTCTGTTGTTTTTTTCTGAAGGTAAGAGGTTGCAGCATGCTCGTTTCCGCTAACAATATCAAGGGCATCAGAAATACTCATGTTTTTAATGGCTGAGATGAATATTGGTTTAACCTCAGTAGCTGCATCTTCTGCAGCACGGTTAATGCTAAGAACTACTTTGTCAACTTCATCACCAAGACCTACCATTCTTAATTTATCTTCAACAGTTTTCGCTTCAGGTGGAAAGGGTATTTTAATTTCCGGATTACCAAAATATCCATCTACTAAAGATATCAGATTTACACTTTTAGTAGTACCCTGAATAAGTGCTTCTTTTATGCCTGCAACAGCATCCTCGTTTGAAATGTTTTTTGAACCTGAGGAAATAGTATTCGCAGCTTTTTTCCAGAATTGTGCATTTGAAACAGAACAGGAGCCAAAAAAGGCAAGAAATATGAACAATGTGAGTATATTTTTCATTCTACTTGATATTGGTTAATTTTTCAAATTCAATTTTAGTGCCAGAATTATTATTAAATATACATCACTAATGGTGAATTGCATTTAAATTTATGAATAAAGTGAAGAAATGAAAGTGGAGGCACGCTATCATTGTGGAACAAAGTCTTCATCGTCAGTTTATTATGATGATAAGCTCTTTTTTTGCAAGGGATGCGTGGCTGTATATCAAATACTAAAAGAAAATAAACTTTATACCTATTATGAGCTGGGAAATGCCCCTGGAATAAAATACATTAGCCCAAAAATGGATAAACAAAAGCAGGAAATGCATTCTCACTAATTAGTTTTCTTCCAATTCAGAAAACTCAATTTCCAAATCGCTGTCTTCATCATATGTGATTCCTGTTAGAGATACAGTAATAGAAGTCCCTTCTGAAGGGTAGACACTTTCATAATCTATATTACCCACATAGTTACCTACCTCAATATCATCGGCATATCCATATCTATTAATTTCATTCAGTGGAAAATCTGTATCAGAACTCTTAATTGTCCATTCACTATGATTTTCATCTGATATATAGTCAGTTCCGCTAATTGTAAATTCTGTTACTAAATGATTGAAAAGGTCGAGGGTTATTTCGATAGTTTCATTTGTTTCATTGGTTCCATCAGTTACTGTATAAGATCCTTCAAACTTATTACCATTAAGAGTTCCAAAAGCACTAACTTCTCTGGAAAAGGCAAAATTATAACTGCCTGTTGAACTATTGTTATAACTAGCTCTTGAAAAGAAATTGAATCGACAATGATTGTAAGGGAATGGATTTGCTTTTGTTATGTAAAAGGGTTCATTTGAACTGACTTGTGCATCAAGATAATCAATAACTTCTGAAGATTCTGTGTCAAATATCAATCTAAGTTTTGTTATATATTTAAACAACACATCATTTTTTATTTTATTTGTAGCTACTTTCAGTGCATCTCCACTGGACATATATTTAAGCAACTGTTTTAATACCGATTTGGCAATAGGATTTGGGATGGACTCGTCAAAACCTGTAAAACCGCCAACTCCATTTTTTAATAAAAATGCAGAAAGTGAACTATTTCCAAAATCAGATTTTGATGTTTCACAGCCATTTGCATAGAACCAGGATGTAGTAAATTCACCATTTTTCGTTAACTCAAGCCATTGCACCGAAGCAGCAAAATACGATCTGCCTTCAATAGAAACTGAAGCAATAGCTAATTTTTCCGTTGTGCTCAAATTTCTAAGGGTATTTGCATTCACTCTTTCACCCGTAGCAAGTATGGTTGACAATTCATTGTTTCTATTTCGTGCAAATAGTCCATGAGTTGATACAATAATCACATCATATTTTTGAAAGGAATCACATCTAAAATTATTAAGATCAGCTGCCTGGTCAGTAACAGTAGTTCCCTGGTAACCGATGGCGGATAGACTGGCTGCAATATCATTTAATCTGTCGTTAAACTTATGTTGGAACGGAGAAAGGAGCAGAGCTTTATCTCCCTCCGGTCGCTCCAGACTGCCTTTGATTATTAACTCTCCTTTAGAAGGAATTATGTTCACGCCTGAAGTTACTTCAGAAGAATCAATAATAAACATTCGTTCTTCATCCCATGGGGCGAGTAAAACATTTGACTACGAACCGTCCATATGCTCAATTGCAATAGAAATTCCACTTTCACTGGGTTCGGCAGATTTTACCAAATCAAGTTCAGTCAATTTATTGGCAATTTCATTTGGATCAATATCTGAATTGTCACTGAATGCCTTTTGTATTGCAGTTTGAATGATCTCATCGGCTTGGATGGCAATGGTTTCACAATTTGCCACATACTCTTCTATTTCTATATCATCTAACCCGCCTTCTTCTTTATTACACGAGATATATGTCAAAATACCAATTGAAATAATTATTGAAGAAATGATGACTTTCGTTATTTTCTTGTAGATTATATTAAATCGGTTAGTAATGAATATGGTTAAACAGAGTTTTATTAAAAATATATGCTATTCTGAAAATTGAATTTCCAGATTACTTAGATCATCGAAAATCAAGTAGTTTAATCGATTAGTATTTAATGAATTAACTGCTTAGAAATAATTTGTTTTCTTTCCCAAGAAATGGCAAGTTGCATTAAGAGGTCAAGATATAAAAAATGAATAACTTAAATCAAGTTTTCTGTCTGAAATCTAATGCCTTTATCAGGAATTTTTAATAACTTATGAATCAAAAACTAATCTAAAATATCATGACAGGTTTGACAAAATACATAAAGTCTTCATTGATAGCCACTTTTGTTCTATTGGTTCTCTCTGTTTCAGCACAAGACAAAACTGTTAAGTTCAAGACCTTTGATAAAGTGATTGTAACTGCTGATTTATATGCTCCAAATCCTGCTAGTTCAGCTTTTATTATACTTTTTCACCAGGCCAATTACAGCCGCGGAGAATACCTTGAAATTGCTCCAAAATTGAATGCTATGGGATTTAATTGCCTGGCTGTTGATTTGCGTAGCGGGGAGTCAGTGAATGGAGTCGAGAATGAAACCTGGAAATTTGCCGATAGCCTTCATATGGAAACCAGATACATTGATGCTTATACAGATATGAGGGCTGCAGTGTCTTATATCAGGAGTAAATATCCATCTGCGAAGGTATTTCTTTTGGGAAGTTCTTATTCATCTTCGCTGGCATTAAAACTTGCTTCTGATTTTCCAAAAGGCATCTCTGGAGTGGTTGCTTTCTCTCCTGGTGAATATTTTTCAAAGTTCGGATGGAGCAGAACAATTATAGAAATTTCAGCTTCCAGGATTACGTGCCCTGTTTTTATAACCTCTTCAGTGAATGAGCGTGAGAGTTGGCAAAAGATTTATGATGCTATTCCTACACAAACCAAAGTCTCTTTTGTGCCTGCGACAGGAGGGAAGCATGGAGCAAAAACTTTATGGGCTGCCTTTCCTGAAAACAGTCAATACTGGAAAGCTCTTAAGGCATTTCTGATGAAGTATAAATAAGACTTTGTATGACTTGTGTTGATATCCTGATTCAACCATTTACTAATGGTATTTGTTACTTAATAAATTCAGGTAAATGGCAACTCAAAAAAAATTAAATCCCAATATTCCTATTTATGTAATTTCCGGAGGTAAAGGAATTGCCGGACATACCATGGTGAACTCCCTTATAATTCAGTATCCTGATAATAAATTGCCTGTTAGAGTGATTCCCGATATTCAATCTGAAGAAAAGATCAATGATGTTGTGCAAAAAGTAAAAAAAGCTAAGGGTATGATCGCTCATACCATGGTTAATTCAGGTCTGCGTAAAATTTTAAAACAGGTATGTAAAGAACAAGGAGTAAGAGAAATAGATTTTATGGGTGGTTTGGCTGATTTTCTTGAAAATGAATTAGGATTACGATCAGTTAATGTTCCCGGACTATACAGAAAAATTAATTCCCAGTATTTTGAGCGTATCAATGCCATTGAGTACACCCTGAATCAGGACGATGGAATGAATCCGCAAAGGCTGTCAAAAGCTGAGATCATTCTTACAGGAGTATCTCGAAGTGGTAAAACTCCCCTAAGTGTTTACATGTCAATGTTCGGGTGGAAAATTGCGAATGTGCCTATTGTCAAAGGAATTGACCCGCCTGAAGAATTGTTTAACATTGATCCGAAACGTGTTTTTGGCTTGTCTATCGGAATAAGCAATCTGATATCGCAACGGTACAAACGTCTTACCCAGATGGAGTTCCAGACTGACTCAAACTACACGGACAATAAGTATGTAAGAGAGGAGCTTCGCTATGCTAATTTTATTTTTGAAAAGGGGGGATTCACAAAGATCAATGTGAACAATAAACCCATTGAAACAAGTGCAAACGAAATTATTGGATACATCTCAGAACGCTTTGGGCACCAGGATAGGAAATTGTGATCCAAATTGTTTCATTGGTATTTTTCGTAGTCAATATAAAAAAGTAATGCAGGTTCTTCATCATTTTTTCCAACCTGTTTAACCAAACTAAAAATTCCTGGATATTTTGAATTTATTGCTGTCATATAACGTCTTATTGTATTAATTTTCTGAGTTGTCTTCTGTTTCTCGTCAATTCTAAGGTTGGCACCAATCAAATAAGAGACCTTGTTCTCTTTTAATTCATTAAAAATTATCTCTGGGTTAATAGCAGAAGTTTTTGCTGCTTTATTACATATTTTTTCTTTAAAAAAAGTTAGGGATCGAATGGGATTGATATTTAAATCCTCCAGCAAAGAATCTACATTATTAACATTTTTAATATTTATAAGAAACAGCTGATAAACAGACTGATTCACTGAAATTATAGCAAATAAATCTTTCTTTAAAAACAGAGTTTGTTGTATAGGAATACCTCTCAGTTGTTTGTCATTTAAAATATATACTTCCTTATTACTTGTTTCAGCTTGTTTTAGAATAACCGATGTTTCTTGCATAGGAAATTTTTGTATAGGATAAAAATACCTTCCATTTCCATAAATAAAAGACATGGATGCTTTTCTCGAACCTATCATAACATCTTCTGGTGTATTTTTTGCAGCCCATTCGCTCAATGTCAGAAAGTTTCTGAAGTCAGGTGTAAATCCAAAATATTTATCTCCTTTCAAATTTCTAGATAACTCCTTTTGATGCAAGTGAGATTTTTGAATTGAAATAATAAAGGATTTAATATATATAAAGCCGAGCAGAGCAATAACTATATATCTTAAAATTTTCAATTTCCAGTATTTCGATGAATAAGTCAAAGCCCAGAAAATTACAATAAGAAGAAGAGGCAGATAAACAATTATTAGTCTTGATTGGCTCCATAATTGATTTATTGAAAAAAAAGTAATTGCAAGTGAAATGCCTAAAAATAAGCTTACAATATTGAGAGTCTTATCTTTGATTCTAAAGCTATAAATCAAACCTATAATAAGAATAATAAGCAAAACAACAGCTATAAACAGACTGGTGCTGTTGTTATCAATATTTTTGAGACCAACTTCCTGAAGAAATATTCTGGATAAGTAGATTTTAGAATTTTCAAAAATTCGAATCATAATTCCTGAGAAATCCTCCTTCCCAAAAGTATCGTTGTAGGGATGCTTCATCAACATCTTGTTCAAAAGACTCATTTTTCCAATCTCATTGATCTGCCAAACAAATTTCTTATATAAAGAGAAAGTAAATATGAAAATTGTATACACCGTCAGTATACTAAAGGCTGGAATGTATTTTCTATAAAAAACAAAAAAGGCAATAACAGAAATTATTCCTGCTATGCCAACATTCCTTGTTGTTGACATGAGAAATAGAACAAGACCGATGAATAAGTATGATTTCCAGAATTGTTGAATGTGTTTAAAACTATTATCCAAAGAAGCAGATATTTGTATCAATAAATAAATTAAGATGGATTGAAGAAGCATATAAAATGCTTCAGTATATGTTTGGCTTCCAAAATAGAGTATGCCACTGCATGTACTTGTAATCAAGAGAATTGAACCTAAAATAAAAGGAGATAAGTGTTTACGAAATCCAAAATAAAAAAATATATGATGTCCAATTAAAAATAAAAGAGATAAAAACTTAAAGAAAATCAAATGAAACCCAAACAGCTTAATAAACCAACCAATGAGTATAGAATAGAAGGTTCCATGAAAGGATGGAAAAGAAACTCCATCAATAAACTTTTTAGCACTAAACAGGTAATTGGAATCATCACCGCCCTTGCTAATCTTGATATCAAATAATAAAATACTAAATAGAATTAATAAGCCAAGGGAGATATAAAAAATTAAGTTTAAATGTTTTTCAAATACTACATCTAGTTTTGGGAACAAGGGTAGCTCCTTCTGAATATTTTTTGATTTTGCCTCGTTATTCTTCATTGTAAAAAGCTAAGAATTCATTTTTAAAAGTATTAAATCAATTCCATTATGGCAAAATAGTTTGTGTTGAATTATTCATTGTAATTTGGTATCTGATTAATGAAAGCTTACATGAATAAGTCACAAATAAACAATAATAGTTAAAGTATCATTCCAAAAATATTGTATTTTGCAGTCTTCTAAAATTGTAAAAGACGGGATCAAATTTTATTATTCTAATAATTAATGAAAGTAGCTATTACTGGTGCCAGTGGTCATATAGGAAATTGCCTTGTAAGGGAATTAGCCTCAAAAGGAGTAGAAATTAAAGTATTGGTTCATAATACTGACTCTGACCTTAAAAAATTTAAAATTGAATTCATTCAGGGAGATATCCTTGATGTAAACTCATTGAATAGCTTATGTGAGGGTGTAGATTATGTATACCATCTTGCAGCACGAATAGTTATTGATCAGAAAGACAGTGATGTTGTTTATAAAACCAATTTGGAAGGGACTAAGAATGTTGTGAAAGCCTGTATTAAAAATAAGGTAAAGCGGCTGGTTCATTTTAGCAGTATACATGCTTTAGTTGCCAATCCTTTGGACCAGATTCTGGATGAAACCCGTCCACTTGTTGAGGATGATAAAATGATATATGACATTTCTAAAGCTGATAGTGAAAGGTATGTTCTTAAGGCCGCTGAAAATGATCTTGATGCGGTAATTGTTAATCCTACCGCAGTTGTCGGTCCTTTTGATTTTAAGGGATCGTTGCTGGGTCAGGCACTTGTAAAAATATATATGAATAAACTACCCATGCTAATCCAGGGAGGGTATGACTGGGTAGATGTTCGGGATGTTGTACAAGGTGCAATTCTGGCAGCAGAGAAGGGTAGAAGAGGAGAGCGCTATTTATTATCCGGGACTTATTACAGTCTGAAGAAGCTATCTGAAATGATTGGAAAAGTAAGTGGTAAAAAAACACCTCAATATGTTGTTCCTATGTTTGTTGCACGTATTGGCCGTCCATTTATCTCATTGTATTCTTACATTAGGGGAGAGCAACCTTTGTATACAAAAGAATCGCTCGACATATTAAAAAATTCACCTAAAGAAATTTCCTCAGAGAAAGCTACCAGAGAATTAAACTATCAGTCCCGTCCGTTCGAAGAGACATTAAAAGATACTTTCAAATGGTACGAACAGGAGGGCTTACTTAAATAATATGATTACACAAGAACTTTTTTCATCCTTAGTATATGTCTGGATAGGCATTGGCATTGCTACATTTGTTTTACTTCTTAAAATTACAGCCCCTTATGGCAGGCATTCAAGTACCCACTGGGGCCCTATGATCAATAATAGACTTGGCTGGTTTATAATGGAATCTCCGGCACTTTTTATTCCCTTATTTTTTGTACTTAAATCAGGTGATTTAACAAATGTTCTGGTCATCACTGCCTCCTTTCTGTGGATATCACATTATTTTCATAGAGTAGTAATATTTCCTCTTAGAATTCATACGGGAAACAAGAAAATGCCTGTTGTCATTGTTGTTTTTGCCATATTTTTTAACCTTATCAATGGCAGTATTAACGGCTATTGGCTTGCCTATTTTGCCCCCGATTTTTCATTTAGCTGGCCTGTAATCATGAGAATAATTATTGGTCTGATAGTATTTGTGGCTGGTTTTGTTATTAACCAATACCATGATAAAATTCTTATTGGTTTAAGAACAAATAGTACAAAAGCTTATCAGATACCTTATGGCGGATTGTTTAAATATATATCATGTCCAAATTTTTTCGGCGAAATAGTAGAATGGTGTGGGTTCGCTCTTATTGTATGGAGCTTACCCGGACTCGCATTTTTTATATGGACATTAGTTAATCTTGTGCCACGTGCTATAGACCATCATAAATGGTATAAAGGTCATTTTAAGGAGTACCCGGCAGAAAGAAAGGCTATATTCCCCTTTTTAGTTTAGCGTGCACATAGAACAACTTGTCAGCTTATTTACACTTTTCATTAATTGTTTGAAATGCAGCTAAAATTTTCTTTGCTGTAACAACATCATCAGTATATAAATCGAAATTGTAGATAAAGTTGCCAGGTTCACCACCTTTATAGGGTTTAATTAATTTTTGTTTTCCTTTAGTAACAAGATTAATTTTCAGTTCCTTGCCAGTTACCGATATATTAGAATTTTGTGCATCTATATCCTGAATCATAAACTCATAAATATATTCTGTAGTGCCTTTGCTTTCTGTTTCCTTTAAAATGTATTTTAATTTGCAGGTATTTTCATCCATTTTTTCTATTTTCTGATCGAGGGTATTACCTCCAAGCTCCAGTAATATCAAATTCTTGCTTATGAAATCATAAGCTGAGTTTTCATCAGAAAAAGATCTGTCTTCATTCTTTGTATTTTCATAAAGAAAACTTATGGCAGCTATAAAGTTTTTCGCGGTTTTTACATCGTTGAATTGTATTTCAATCTTTGAAGCGTAATTTTGAAGTATTCCTTCTTTATAAGATTTTATATACTTCAATTTACCGGTTGACAAGGGTATGGAAAGCTTTTTCCCGGAGATTTTAATGACTATATCCTCCATAGAAAAATCCTGCGGATAAACTTCAAAAGTCTCACTATCAGCATCGGATCCCTCAGAAGATGTAATTTTTTTTATTTCAACTTTATTCTCTTCTGTAGAGGAAACAACAATATTCTGTTGAGTGCTTTCCCCATCAATTATAACTTCTTCCATATTTGAATTTAACCATTCAGAAACAGCATTCACTGATTCAAATTTTTGAACTCCACTCTCGCTATTCTTCAATGAATATTCAAGAGCATTTATAATGTCTCTGGCAGCATCAATATCATCAATGAAAATTTCCACATTGTTCGTGTACGACATCAAATTTCCATCAAGAGTTTGCTTTATGAATTTATCGTTTCCAATGCTTGAGATTTCGATATTTGCAACACTGGAGCTTACATTCAATTTAACTTCTGGAGATATATCACTTGGATAGAATTGAAAGATTGACTCTTTCGAAACAGCTTTTGAATCTGTTTTAATGGATTTATAATTGATCTGTCCGGAAGGAGAATTTTCGAAGGTTAAAGATTGCTCATATTTATTGGAACCAACAGATGCATCCATAATATTCTCTTTTACATAAGACATAGCACTGAAATAGTCAGAATATTCTGTACGATTCACTTCAGTATTTGATACCAGGTATTTCAGCGCACTCATCTCGTCTCTTGCTAACTCAATATCATCAACATGAATTTCAAATTCTCTCTGATAGGAAATTTCGCTGTCATTGGTTATAAGCTTTACAAAATTCATTTTATTCTTAACAGGCAAATTTATTTTTAATGATTTACCGGATACTTCCAATTTAATTTCGTCAGGATTAATATCACTAAGGTTCACACTGTATAGATTTGTTTCCTGTTGTCCTTTGCTATCTGTACTTTCTGTTTTAAGAAGAGCAAGGTGAGGTTTTTCATCTTTCCTGAAACTTTGCTTATAATTTGTTCCACTTTTTTCTGAATCACCAATATTTTCTGTTAGCCATTTAACAACTTCTTCTTTTGAGGTCCAGGTACGCTCATTGTCTTTACAAGTTTCAATATGTGATAAAAAAGCATCTATTAGATCACGGGCTTTATCAACTTCGCTGGTATAAATTGTAACTTCATTTGTATAGCTTTTAAATTCTTCGCCCTCGTATGAACTAATGAATTTCTGAGATTGCTTTGTTTGCATACTAACGGCAAGTACTTTTCCGGTGGATTTAAAATTCAGGGAGGAGGGGCTTATATCTGACAGATAAAATATACTGGATTGTTTTGTTTCACTTCCCTTACTGCTAATTTTCTTTTCTTCAATTTTTATTTTACAATCATTTTCCAGGGTAGTAAAATTATATACATAAGTATATGAACCTGCATTAATTTCTGCAGTGTGATCACTTAGCCAGGAGATTTGTTCCTGAGAATTTCCAATTTTAGCAATTAAAATAATTGCTAATGACAGACTTAAAAATGCAAATGTATTAGGTTTCATTGACTGATAATTTGGTAAAAATTTATTGAATTGTACGAATTATACCAAAGGTACATAAAAGTCGGAAGCTTTGATAATGTATTTTATAGGAACACAAGCGGGAAATTTTAGGCTTGATCGATGCTATTTTGTGCTCCGAGGAAAAATGAATTACTTAAGCAGACTAAAGGTTCCATTTTTTACAACTACTTGTCCGCTCCACATTTCTGCTTTAATCACATAAGCATAAGAGTCTATACTCTGAAGTTTTCCTTTATAATAGCCATCCCAACCCAAACTTATATTATCGCTATAAAACACCTCATTCCCCCTGCGATTGTATATCCTGAACTCAATAAGGTTCTGTATTCCCCAGCCATTTACATAGATTACATCATTAATGCCATCCCCGTTGGGAGTGAAAGCATCCGGTACACCAATTCTATATTCTTCCCTTACTTCAATGTCAACTTCAAAAGTTTCAGTAATATAACATTCATTAGTATCTGAAACAACAAGCGTATATATTGTAGATTCTAAAGGTCTGACAAAAGGATTTGGACAATCGCTGCAGGTTAAGATTCCTTCAATAGGTGTCCACTTGTAGGATATAATGTCCCGGTTAAGACTATCGTATACAACAATAGCAACAGTATCCCCAATAATAATAGATGAATCAGTAGGAAAAACACTGATTTTGCCAGCAATCAATCCTTCCTGTATAACTACAGTAATTGAATCTGAATTGCTGCAATGTGTTAATGTATCAGTGATGGTTGCTATATAAACGGATGTATCAGTCGGAGAAACTCTAGGCGTGTAACTTGAAGGATCATCAAAATCGCCGGAGGGACTCCACGAAATAATATCTCCACCAGAAGCCTCAATCTGTACAGATTGCCCAGGACATACTGCCACGTATTCAAGCAATTGCAAATCTGGTGGCTCATTGATTGTTAAGGTTTTTATTGTCGAATCCTTGCAGCCAAATGCACTGGATATTCTGAGAAACACATCATACATACCTGCTGAAAATGTTTGAGTGGGTGTCTCACTAATGCTGGTATTGCCATTATCAAAATCCCAGAAAACGGCATCATCACCATCGGAAGCATTTTGAAAAAATACCATCTGGCCGTCGCATAATCTATCGGTGGAATATGTAAAATCTGCCACAACTTCATAAATACGAATAGTATCATCAATGATACAAGTTCCTGATGCACCTGTGACATGCAATTTAGGTATAATTGGGTAGCCCATGGTATCATAGCTATGACTTGCAGGGTCACCTAATAATGTGATGTTGCCTTCACCTACACTCCAAAAAAATGATTGAACATCGGTAGTATCACCGAGAGTAAATGTAATAGGTGTTTCCCGGCATGCCTGGTGTAAACTGACATCAAAATCTGCAATTGGGCCATCAACAGTTATTGTATAGTTAGATGTATCAGAGCAAATCTGACGATAGGTTATGTATTGAAGGTCATAGCTGTTATTGGCAGAATAAGCGTGATAAATATAATTGACGTCTTTTTCTTTACTATAAGTACCATCACCAAAATCCCAGAGTACACTATCTTTCGAAGCGCTACCGGTTACAAATTCCACATTTCCTCCAACACAAGCATTTGATTGATCTATTGTTAAATTTGCTGTGGGGGTTTGTATAACAGTGATTACTTTTGTTGTATCATCAGTATCAGAAGTGCTTGTATTTGTGACAGTTAGTCTTACGGTATAAATACCTCCGTTACTGAAGCTAAAACTTGGGTTCTCATCAGTAGAAGTGCCCACGCCTCCGAAATCCCATAAATAGGTAAATCCAGCACCACTTGAACCCTCATTGGCAAATTGAACAGTCATTGGATTGCATCCAAGAGTATCGTCTGCAGAGAAATCAGCAGTTGCCTGGGAATACGAAATTGAAAATGATAAAAGGATCAGTGTTAACAGATGAGCCAGGTATATCAATTTTTTCACAACACAAGTATTAAGTTAAGCTTTGCCAATGGGGCTAAAGCTGTGAAACAGAATCTTATCGAAATCTACATAAGATTTATTTCAAAAGAAAATTTATAGGTATTAAAAATATTATATTATCACTAATAATAAAAAAATAGTTATCCAATTTTTTGATTGTCAATAAGTCTGTTTTTAATATTAAATAAAAAATGCTTAATTTATACTTGCATAAAGAGAAAATATGACTGAGAACATTGTTTCATATCTTCCAAAAATAAAGAAGGCTGTTTTTATGGTTATTCTTGCAGGTATACTTCCTTTTTCAAGATTGGAATTGAATGCGCAGGATATTCAGGCCACCATGTTCAATAGTATTCCATTGTTGCTGAATCCTTCAAATACAGGAAATTTTGAAGGTGACTGGAGAATTGCAGGTAATTTCAGGAACCAATGGGGAGCAACCAGCTCACCTTATCAAACAGCTTATGTTAGTGCTGATGCTAAATTTTATTTATTCAATCAGAAATTTGGAGCAGGTATATATTTTTTAAATGATATATCAGGCATTGGAGGATTGAATTATAACAAACTTTATGCCTCACTTGCTTATGAAATACCCTATCGTGAAAACTATTTTAGTTTGGGTTTTCAAGTTGGTTATGTTTTTGGTTCGGCAAATGACTGGGGAATATTTGATCATGGAACAGGTAATTTTGATGCTCCGAGTGGTGAAAATAGTTTCACAGGAAAATCATCTTATCTTGATTTGAATGCAGGTATAAAATGGAAAAGAAGCATTGGTATTTTTGAACCCAATGTAGGCATTGCCGCGTATCATCTTAATAAACCAAATTCTTCATTTAACGAAGGAGATGAAAAAGAGAGTATGGAATTTGTTTTCCATACAGATATAAAAACCAAGCTTAGCGATGAATTTTATCTTTTGCCCACTCTTTTATACAGAGATAAGAATGGCGCTTCACAAACCGTTCTTGGAACAAATGCAGGATATAATTTTCTTGGTAACAAAACCAGTGTAGATCAAGTATATGCAGGTATTTATCTTAAAAATGGTTTGTTCAGTGAACTGGATGCATTTTCAGTATTGGTGGGTGCCACTGTAATGAGAATAGACATAGCAGTCAGTTATGACTTCAATATTTCAGGTCTGAGTAAAACTTCTGGAAAAATGATGGGCGCTTTTGAGATATCATTTATTTATAAAAGCATTAGTACAGTATTAAACAGTTATTCTATACCTTGTGAGAGATATTAGAACAATCATAGCAGTAATATTTCTTTTTATATTCAGTAATACTGCATTTAGTCAGATTACTGATATCAATAAATTGAATAAATGGCAGCTAAAACGTTTTGCTAAAAATTCAATACGTGCCGGCGATGTGCAGAGTGCTATTTATTTCTATGAAGCCTATAGGAAAATCCAACCTAACGACAGTAAAATTAACTATGAACTGGCTAATTTAAACAATCAGGCAAGGAACTATTTAAAGGCAAGAGACCTCTATTTTCTGGTAATAGAAGAGGCGGAACATAAATACCCCTTGTCAAGGTTCTATTATGCTCAGATGTTGAAATCAACTGGTGATTATGAGAATGCTATAGCTCATTTTGATTTGTTCAGAAAAGATTACAAAGGAAAAAATGATTCCAGGACATATAGCAGGCTAGCAAAAAATGAAATATCAGGCTGTGATTCTGCATTGGCAATTATTCAGAATCCTCTGAATGTGACCATACAAAGCTTAAATTCAAGCATTAATGGTCCTCATATTGAATTGTCGCCCATCCCTGTTGATGACAATAACTTTATTTATGCATCTCTCAAAGTTGATTCTTTGGTATTTTTCACAGATATCAATGCAGATACTGCAATACCTGTCAGGCAATTTTATCGTGCCCGAAAAGAAGGAATGGACTGGATGGGTGGTGATTTGCTTGAAGGAGAATTCAATATACCCGGTGTAGAAACCGGGAACGGTGTATTTTCAAGAGATGGGAAAAGATTTTATTTTACCCGTTGTGAAAAAAATTGGCAGGGAAATGTAATATGCAGCATTTATCGAAGTACAAAAGAAGATAAAGTTTGGAGCAAGCCTGAAAAGTTACCTCCGGTTGTAAATGATCCAAACTATACTGCAACACAGCCGGCTTTAGCCAGAACTGCAAAAAGCGACAGGGAAATTATTTATTTTGTTTCTGACAGACCTGAAGGAAAAGGCGGACTGGATATTTGGTATACTGTCTGGAATGATGAAAAAGACCTGTACAGTAAACCACACCATGTTGGCAGCAAAATTAATACAGCAGGGGATGAGATGACACCATTTTATAATTTCCCTAACAGAACACTGTATTTTAGTTCAACAGGATTACCAGGAATAGGTGGGTTAGATATATTCAAAACATTTGGTGAAAGAAAAAAATGGTCGGATGTTGAGAATGTTGGTTACCCTATAAATTCAAGTTACGATGATTTGTACTATACAGTGAGCAGGAAACAAGAGGATGGATTTTTTGTATCCAATCGTCCCGATTCACTTGATATGAATACCTGTTGTGATAATATATTTTACTACCGATGGAATGACTACATAAGAATAACTGTTACCGGGCTGATTTATCCGTTTGAGACTGATCGTTTTGGCAGGAAAAAAGATCTTACAAACTTTGATTTTATGAATCCGGGAGATGATATCAAACCTTTAAATAATGCCAAGATTGCTATGCATGTGTTAGATAAAGAGGAAAATGAGTATGTTTTTGTAGATAGATATACTACCTCCGAAGATGGCAGGTATTATTTTACCATGGCTCCCGATCTGGATTATGAATTCAAAATGGAAGGGGCTCAGTATTTCGATAGTAAAAATTACTTTTCAACAGCGTTTTTCAATTTTTCTGATACGATAGAAATGCCCCCGACATGGGTGAATGTTTACAGCGAGAAACCTATTGTTCTTGAAAATATATATTACGATTTTAATAGTTCTGAGTTAACACAAGAATCTAAAAATGTGCTTGATACAACTTTACTGGTTATGCTAAAGGGAGCTCCGGAGTTTATAATTGAAATAGGTTCTCATACAGATAGCATCGGAGATTCCAAGTACAACATTGAGCTTTCTCAAGAACGGGCAGCAAATGTCGTCAAATACCTTATAACTAAAGGAATCAGTACTGACAGACTTATTGCTAAAGGTTATGGTGCTGAAAATCCAATTGCCCCAAATTTTAATCCTGATGGATCAGATAATGAAGAAGGACGGGAGCAAAACAGGAGAACAGAATTTAGGGTTGTTGGAACAATTGGCGGTGAAGATGAAGATGAGATTTACATTAATAAGTAGTTCTAATAAATCCTTCACGGCATTCCTGCTGTACTCAGCAATACACTTTGCAAAGGATAAGTTCCAGGAAAATATCTTTTTTATTTTTAAGACAATTTATTGTTTTCAGAATCGTTGTAAATGGGTCCACAAAACAAAATTGTTCAATTCTTTATTTTTTTACTATGACACTAACTAGACTATCACTGGCAGGTATTCTCATTGTGTTCTTCTTCTCCGGGGGAAGAGCTGGCGCTCAGAGTGCTGATGAAAAACTTTCCCTAAATGAGGGTACAATAGAAAATCAATTCAATTATGTGATCCAAAAATCAAATCAGTTCGAGGACTTTAAAATGGTCAAATCGTGGTGGTTATACAGGCTGAAAACTCATGTAGTTGATAGCATGAAGGCAGAAAATGAAAAGCTTATTGAATCCAGAAAAATAGTTGCGATAAAGGATCAGGAAATAATTTCACTCAAAACCAGTCTGGATGCTACTCATAAAAAACTCGACCTGGCCATTAGTGAAAAAAATAATCTGTTATTTCTTGGAATGAGCATGACTAAGGCTACCTATAATTCTATAGTTTGGGTTATTATAGGAAGCCTGGCTGCCGGACTTGTCTTATATTTTATTTTATACCGCAGAAGCAATGCTATTACTATTTCCACAAAAAAATCCTTGTCTGAAATCAAAGATGAATATGAAGATTACAGAAAACGTACACTGGCGCGTGAGCAAAAAACTGTCAGAAAATTGTACGATGAAATTTTAAAATACAAAAGTAAGGTTAGTAAGGTATAGCAGTAAAAACTACATTTGCCTGTATGAAAATCAGAGCAATTATTTTCGGAGCCACAGGCATGGTTGGTCAGGGAGTTTTATTTGAATGTCTTGAAAGCCCCAAAGTTGAATCTATTCTTGTCATAGGAAGAAGTTCATGCGGTATTCTGAATCCAAAACTGGAAGAAATCATTCACAATGATTTTAATAACTACTCATCAATTGAAAAACAGCTGAGAGGGTACAATGCATGTTTTTTCTGTCTTGGAGTCTCAGCCTTCAGAATGAAAGAATCTGAATATGCGCATATCACTTACAAGTATACCATAGAAGCCGCCAAAGAATTAGTTAGACTAAATCCTGACATGACTTTTTGTTATGTATCAGGTACTGGTACAGATAGCAGTGAAAAAGGCAGAGTTATGTGGGCAAGAGTGAAAGGAAAAACCGAAAATGACTTACTGAAATTGCCATTTAAAGCTGCGTTTATGTTCAGGCCGGGATATATACAACCCAGGAAAGGCATTCGTTCAAAAACAAAACTTTACCAGATGGTCTACAATATTGTTGGACCATTGTATCCGATTTGGAAGTTGTTGTTTGGTAAATATGTAACAAGTACTGATAAATTAGGAAATGCTATGATTCAATGCCTTATTAAGGGATATGATAAGCAGATACTGGAAAACAGGGATATTAATATATTAGCTGATTGAATCTAGTATACTAAAGGCACCATCTTCATATAGAAGAAGGTATAAACCAATGACCATCCTGAAAGACCAGTAATAAGCCAAAAATAATTTATCAATCTATTTCCATAATATTTTGTGATCAGAAATGCACCCACCGGGATTGATAGTATTACAGGAGTTAAAATAACTATTCCAGGCAAACCATATTTCAATTTAATACTTACAAAGCGTCTGCTTTTCTTTGTGAAAATCTTGTTATTTCTACTCTTAATCTTGAATCTATCAGGCCAATATTTATCCCAAATGTTAATAAGGATTTGGGAAAGGAGCGTAAAAAAGATTACACCTAAAAATCCTCCAATATTTGTAAATAAGAGAGTCTCAGCAAATGACATTTTCATTACATAAATTGCTAGTGGAAAAGTAATTGCAAATTTCCATGTGCAACAAAGGATAATGGTTAGTTCCTGCATAAGGATCTAAAAATACAACTTATTATCTAAAGAAATTCAAATTGAAAACTGCCGGAAGTAGGGACATAGCATCTTGTAATGAAAGCTCAATAATAAAAGACCTTCATTTTGAAGGCCTTTTATTATTTAGCAATATCAATTAAAATCAATGCATTTATTATCGTTCAATATGGAACTACTTCAGTTGACATGAAAAAAGCGAAGTGAATCTCTCACTCCGCTTGAACCAAAGAACCTGCTTAATGGCTTATGAAGCCATTAAGTCTTATAGACAAATTTCATACTTACGCCGAAAGTTATTCCTGTCAATTGGCTGTCTGCTTTAATTTTGTTATTACTAAGTAACATTTTTGCATAGTGAACCAGATCGGCATTTTCTCCTTTTACAACAATGTTTTCCATATGCTGACAATCATTAATGGTAAATTCAATTTTTAGATTACAGCATTCTTCATTGCCTATCACATCCTCAAATGGAACATTACTGAACAGAGATTCAATTTTGCTTTTGAGCTGCTTTTTAGCAGATCTTACTTCTTGTCCTTCGCTGGCCTGAAGACTAAACAGACCTAACATTACTAAAGAAAGTGTTAAAAATAATTTTTGTGTTTTCATGATTTTGGTTTTTAATTTCTTACTTGTCCATATTTTCTATGTGCTAATGTACGGTGGGGAATGAAATCAGATGTCATATCCAGGTAAAGCAGTGTAAAAAAATGTCATGCTTTGTCACTGGTATTGCAGGTATATTTTTGTTTCAACTATTCTGGTTATTAAATACAAGTATTTTACTATTTTTGGCTTTCGCAATAATTAATATTGCTCATATAAACAAACGCAATGCTGGCTGTCCTTTTCTTTGTTAAGTTTTTTAGAGAATTATGGGAACATCATCTTTCTTGTGGATATAATGCTCCCTGGATTCTTATTATGAGCATTATTGGTTTTAATTTTATTTTGGAGAGAGTACTTTCATTTTTAAACTCATCAAGATATGATGACCCGCTGCCTGATGAAGTAAAAGATGTTTACGATGCTGAGCAGTATGAGAAATCCCAGAATTACAAAAAAGTAAATGAACGTTTCTCAATCCTTACAAGTACCTTCAGCTTTTTCCTGATTATCTCTATCTTGGTATTTCATGTTTTTGGTTATTTTGATCAGATAGCTCGTTCAATAACTTCAAATCCAATATTGGTTGCGCTACTATTCTTTGCTATTATAATGCTTGCCTCCGATATATTAAATACACCATTGGCTTTGTATGATACTTTTGTTATTGAGGAAAAATTTGGATTTAATAAAACAACTCTGCGAACTTTCTTTACTGACAAGCTTAAAGGTTGGTTTTTAGCTGCCCTTATAGGGGGAGGTATAACAGCACTGATTATATGGTTTTATTTGCTTACCGACGAAATGTTTTGGATTTATGCATGGATTGCGGTTTCAGGAGTTATGGTATTCCTCAATATGTTTGCTTCCACTTTAATTGTCCCCCTGTTTAACAAACAAATACCTCTCGAAGACGGGGCACTGCGTAATGCTATAAATGAATTTTGTTTAAAAGTAGGATTTACGCTTGATGATGTTTATGTAATGGACGGTTCCAAAAGATCGACCAAAGCAAATGCCTATTTTACAGGTCTGGGTTCTAAGAAAAGAATAGTATTGTATGATACCCTGATAGAAGACCTATCGACAGAAGAAATAGTTGCTGTTCTGGCTCACGAGATCGGACATTATAAGAAGAAGCACTCAAGTTTAAATATTTTGCTGGGCATTGTGCAGACTGGAATAACCCTTTATGTATTTTCCCTGTTTACTGTTAATCCTATGTTGTCATGGGCTCTGGGAGCAAAAGTCCATAGCATTCATATGGTAATACTTGCTTTTGGAATAATATACAGTCCGATTTCCACCGTAGTTGGCCTGGCTTTGAATCAGTTATCCCGTTCGTATGAATACCAGGCAGATCGATATGTCCGGAAACACTACAATGCTGAATACCTGATTAGTGCTTTGAAAAAATTATCTACCAATAACCTTAGTAATCTGACGCCACACCCGGCTTACGTCTTTTTTCATTATTCCCATCCAACATTAATACAAAGGATAAGGGCTCTGAGAAAGAATTAGGCATTGATTAGCTTCTGCTTTCACAAATTCTCATTCGGATTCCCCACATACTGGATAAGGCATATTGAATACTAAATCACTCAGAAAATGAACAAACTATTTGGTAATTTTAAAATAAGTGAACTATTCTATTAGAGTTCTTGTTAATTATTTTATCTTAAATTATAAAATCTTATCCTATGAAAAAATTCAGAACTTTATTTTCAATTGTTGTTCTAGGCATTATCCTGTTATCTGCTAATTCTTGTAAAAAAGCAGTTGATAATATACTTCCAGATCCAGGCGCAAATTGCGATGCCCTTGGAGAGGCTTATATAGAAGCTTTTAATACTTACATAGTTGATCAAACTGAAGCAAATTGCGAAGCATATGTTGACGCATTTAGAGATTATTTAAATGGTTGCGGAACAACATTATCTGCTGCACAATTGCAGGAATATAATGATGAACTTGATGATATTGATTGCTCTCAATAAAAAAAGAAATGAATTATTAAATGTAGCCGGCTGTATTTATAACAGCCGGTTTTTTTATTGTTGCATAGTTGAGCCAATGCATATTTCCTTATTTTTGCAAATTATTTTCATTGTAGCATTGATTGATAATTATAAAATCTAAAATCCTAAAATACTTTGCAGGCAGATATAATTACCATAGGCGATGAGCTTTTAATAGGGCAGGTTGTAGATACTAACTCGGCTTTTTTAGCTTCAGAGTTGAATTCTATTGGGATCTCAGTACATAAGATCCATTCGGTTGGAGATTCAGAGAGTGATATGATCAAAGCTCTGGATGATTCGATACAGGAAAGTGAATTAGTTATACTTACCGGTGGACTGGGGCCAACAAATGATGACATTACAAAAAAAGTACTGGCAAAGTATTT
>CAYWBC010000007.1:0-74453 GCA_964456285.1 uncultured Bacteroidales bacterium | reverse complement strand
AATTTATTCAGAGCTTTCAGACGGGTGTGCTCATGCTCATGCAGGGCACACACATGCAATATAAAAAATTGGGGTCGAGGCAGTTTTCCGAAGTTGGCGCTCCGCACCAACTTCTAGGTACGGTGAATAAGAACTCAGCCCGTACTCCCCAACTTTTCATATTGCAGAACCCTTAGCACTCATAAAACCTAAATAATTAAAAATGAGAATAATAATAAGCAAAGCAATAATTATAACAATACTTATTGTTTCATTATCAAGTTATATTCAAGATAAACCCAAAATACTAATAATCGGTGATTCAATTTCGAGAGGATATACCCCATTTGTAAAGGAGAATTTAGCAAACAAAGCAGATGTTTTTCATAATCCTGGAAATGCTCAACATACAGGAAATGGATTGAAAAAAATAGACAAATGGATTGGTAATGAGAAATGGGATATAATTCAATTCAACTGGGGATTATGGGATTTATGTTATCGCAACCCTGATTCAAAAGTCCCAGGGAACAGAGATAAAAAAAATGGAAAAATCACTTATACAATCGATGAATATGCTTCAAATCTTGATTCAATTGTAAGTATTCTACAAACGAAAACTGAGGCAAAATTAATTTTTGTCACGACAACATATGTTCCTGAAAATGAAGCTGGCCGATTTAAAAATGATGCCATAAGGTATAATGACGCAGCAAAAAAGATAATGAAAAAACATTCGGTTATTGTAAACGACATATATGAACAATCCATTCCAATTCATCAAAAATTTGGGAAAGGACCAGGTAACGTTCATTATTCAAACCAAGGGTATGAAAAACTAAGTGAACTAGTGACAAAATTTCTCAAAACAGAAATAGAATCAATGAAAAGCAAATAATTACAAGTGCTGACATCGTGTAAAATTAAGGTGGGGCACTGTATCTGTATGACAAGTAAACTGAAAAAATAAACCAACTACGGTCTGACAAGTTTGTCGGGTTTACACCCGCCCAAATTTTACATGAGCACCGTTGGCAAAAAAACTAGATATCATGAAATTGACTATTATATTAGCACTTTGCGCATTCCCATTTCTTCTTTCAGCACAAAGTTTAATTCTAAAAGGAAAGATTCTAGGGGAAGATTTGCCATCGAATAGAATAATATATGTTGTCCAAAATGAAGATGCAATTAGTGTAAAGAACTCGTTTAATTATGAGCCAAATTTTGAGTATGAATATAAAGTTTCATTAAACGAAATTAAAAAAGAACAAATTAGCACTTTATCCTTTACAACAGATATTGAATGCAATCCTAAAGATAAATATGCTTGTGTTTACAAAGTTAATATTGAAAAAAATTTAAACAATGCTAACTTTGATTCAAATCAAAACCAAATCTTTTATACTGATTTATTTGTGACTGAAAATTGCATTTTTGATTTAGATTTGCAAATATATGCTACAGATGATGGATTAGGAGATTATATTGGAGAATATTTATATATAAATGATTCGACAAAAGGAACCATTTTGCTGAACAATGATTTTTCATGTGAACTGATCTATAGCAGACCTGACACAAAAAAAATGAGCAAAAGCTAATATTAAGATTCTATTATAAGAAAATAAATTATTAGGATTAAAAATTAATTCTCCTAACACGATTAAGATTACAAAAAGTGAGTCTGAAAAAATAAGTTTCGAATCAGAATCAATTCAATTGACCAAAGAATAAACAATATAGGTCATTGGGCAGATTGTGCTAAATTTAAACATGCATACATTTAATAAAATATATAGCGGTTTGATACAGAGGAGCTTTGAAATGCCCAACGCCCCATATTCGAACCGTTGTGCCCAATTAAAGATGACATTGCTGCAAGTTTATAAATTGATTTAAAATGAAAAAAGTATTATTGTTATTAGCGGATGGATTTGAAACATTTGAAGCAAGTGTATTCATTGATGTAATTGGCTGGAACCTGGTTGAAGGAGATTGTTCTACAGAATTGTTTACTTGTGGATTAAAAAAAGAAATAAAAAGTTCTTTTAACCAAAGGTTTATTGTCGACTACTTAATTAACGATATTGATATTAACTCATTTGATGCACTGGCTATTCCTGGTGGATTTGAGGTGTATGGTTATTATAATGATGCTTATGATGATAAATTTCTTGATTTAATACGTGGTTTTAAAACCAATAATAAAATTATAGCATCTATCTGTGTTGGTGCTCTACCCTTGGGAAAGAGTGGCATTTTAAAGGATAAAAAAGGAACAACCTACAACAGGGCTATTCGACGAGAAGCATTGGAAGGATTTGGTGTCGATGTGATAAATCAAGCTATTGTAATGGATGATAATATAATTACATCCTGGAATCCATCAACAGCTGTTGATGTTGCTTTATTATTATTGGAGCTTTTGACAACAAAGAATAATGCTGATAAGGTTCGCCAATTACTTGGTTTTGATGATAAATAATATTAACCAGCCAAAACATGATACAAATAGATTCTGATAAGTGCAACTTATGCGGATTATGCACCAAGATTTGTCATGAGTCATGCATATATATTGATAATGAAACATTAACAATCGATTATAAATATTGCAGTACATGTACACAATGTATTGCCATCTGTCCGCAATTAGCTTTAACCTGGGATGATTATCAACCCGAACAGTTTGACAAATCCCTATTTCCTGATATTAAGCAAGTCAGAGAATTATTAATGGAAAGACGGACAATAAGAGACTATACAGATAAGAAAATTGAAAGGCCTTTACTTAAAGAGATTACGGATTATGCAATATATGCACCAACCCATAATTTTAATCTTAGGGCTATTATTATTGATGATGAACAAATTATAAAAGAAGTTGATTCATTATTATTTAAGTTTTCAATCAATATTTATAAATGGTTATATAAACCAAAGATAATACTAACACTGATTAAGTTATTTGTACCAGATAGTGAATTTGAATACTTGAAAGCCAAACCAAAACTGGAAAAGGTTAAAAAAAGAGCCCAGGGATTTAAGACAAAACCTGCGGCGATAATATTGATTATAGGAGAAAAGAGAGTTCCATTATCTTTAGAAAGTGCTCAATATGCCATATATAATATTGATTTGTATGGACAAGCAGAAGGATTAGCATGTAGAAATCTTGTTGGCAATCAAATGATTTTAAATAGGAATAAAAAATTCAAAAAACTAATCGGTTTAAAAAAGAACGAAAAAATATTTGGGTCAATTACTTTAGGATACCCTGCGGTTAAATTTAAAAATAAGGTGATTGGGAAAAAGCTAAATATTCAATGGAATTCGATAATAAATTGAAAAATCAACTGTACACTACCCCTCGCGCAACTTTCTGAATCATAGATTAAATAGTATATGGTTCCAATTCCAGAAGACTTTTCCATAAAATTTAAGGCGTTGTGATAGCTAGTCAGGATACATAGTTTAAAGCACTTGAAGAATGGGAACAAGGAATAATTGCTGACCCAAAACCCTGAGAACATATCAAATTTGATATTGTTGAATTGCTATCTGCCGCTTATGAATCCCAGGACTCCTACTCAAGATGGAATGAAAAAATATTAGAAAGACTCTCTTCTCCCGGTCTGTTTAAGAAAGAAACTATTAAAGCTGAACCGCAATCCTACTTCATGCCACTGGAAATATATTTCCAGATAAGTGAATCCCTGATCGAAGAATATGAAATTTGCTTAAAAGAGATTAATGCAACTTCCGGACAATGAATCATTTCTTACCAAAGCAGTATAAATATCCATCCATTGAAGCAACATACAATCTGCCATTCCACACAACCGGTGTTGCGTCAATTTGGATGTTATCAATTTTATCCAGGAGTCTGAAATCGTAATCAGATGAATACTCATACAGAAGCAATCCTGAATCAAGAGGTGCAATTAGTTTGTTATCGGTAAATATTGGGGTGGAAATGGTTCCTCCGGTTTCTTTCCTGAATACCAGTTCTGGTGTCTTGTATTCAATTTTATTATTGGGCCCTAAAACCACTTTGCCAGTATCAATAGATTTGTGATCCACAACATTCAAATACCCGTCAACTCCAATAAATGCTGCCAGATTACTGCTTGTATCAGAACAATAACTGTCATTGATTGCTACAGAACCCACAATGCCACCTTCCCAGTGAAACCATTTTTTATCTTCAACAGGATAGTACCAGATAACGCAATTCCCGGGATCTTTTGAAGGATCAAGCTTAAAAACTCCTCCCCGGCCTTCTATGTATTGCTTCTCAACAGCAATAAGTAAGCAATTGTCTGATGTTACAACAGCTGATCCATTCAGATCGGCCCCAATCTCAAATATCCAGTCAACGGCACCGATGTTTATATTGTATCCATATACCCTTCCCGATCCGGATGTAGTATAAATTCTTCCGTTCAGATAACAGGGCGAAGATTCGGACTCAATGTTTTTGCCATGAAGCAATGTGTCATCCGGAAGGAAAAAAGGAATTTCCTTGTAGATTTGAGGCTGTAACATGCCATCTTTCAATTGTTGCCTTTTGGGATCAGGTGAAAAAACTGTGAAAAGTCCGTTCTCCAGGGCAAGGTAGGCAGTATCATTAATTACCAGAGCTGAACCATCCACATCTCGTGAATAGCTTAATGTTCGTTTTACATTCAACCTCCAAAATTCTTCACCTGTGTTATAAGAAACACCTCTTAAAGAGGGACAATATTTGCTGTTGATTGAATTCTTCACTCCTCTCCTGCTGCCCTGCAGTACAATGTATTTTTCATCAGGAGATTCTGCCTCAGAATTTTCCCAGATAGTGCCTGTACCTTTAAGGATATCATCGAATGAATACTCCCATACAAGCTCTCCTTTTTCTGCCTTGATTTTTTTCAGATGGTAATCAAAAGCGCCCTGGATCAGAAAAATCTCCCCTTTCTCTTCCACAACCAGCGGTTGCCCTGTCCAGCCTGCTCCCTTCCAGGTTTTATTCGGATTACCATATGCAGGACTAATTCCTTCGCCCAGGTATATACTCCATAGGCTATCAAGTTTAGCAGGAGCTTTGTTCCCATAGAAATTCCTTTCTTCATTCCCCAGGTATGTACCAATGTGTATTGTAATAGAGTCCACACTCTGAGTATATGTTTTAAATACAATAGCCAGACATATTCCGATTAAGAGGCAATATTTATTCATGGATTATCTCCTTCTTCCCAAACCTCTTCCACCTATAAATCCCCAGCCTCCACTGCCAATCAGAAAGCCAAGGGCATACCAAAGACCATTATTGTTTGTTGCATATACGGCTACATCGTCTTTGTACAACATTCCAATAAGGTTGATGGGTGCAATGATCCCATGCCATAATCCGTTCATGAACCCATAAGTTTGTCCATTCAGGCAGGCATCAATATTTTCTTTGTTAGAACAGGAAGTAATAAGCAACAAGAAAAATAGAACAACTAGTGTTCTGCTTATCCATTGATGAGTGTTTTTTGTTTTCATACGTTTATTATTTTTAGTCTGTTTGGTTAATTTCATGATCTTTAATATTCTTTTTCCGAAGCTGATTGCCTTGTGGAATCCATATTAGAAACATATGAATTGCAATTCCTCCAAGGAGTATATTAAGCATCTGCTCTTTGTATGATGTACCTTTGAGTACAATTAAAGCTGCTACAAATACTGCTCCCCATACCACCGCGCTGATAAGAATGTAATATGCTGTTTTATTTTTTTTCATGTTTGGCTTTTTACTCAGAATGCAATTTATGAAATTAAATTTAGCCAAACCTATACAAATACAGTCCATTTAATCGCAAAGATATGCAGGTCACGGAAAAGGAATCATCTACTTTGAAAGTATGGTCTTTCTAATAATCAGATCGATCCATTTCTGAGGAAATTTTACCAGGAAAGAAATTTTAGCATTTCTATTAATACTGTATGCCAATTTTGGATTTTTACTATTCAGTGCCTTCATAACCAGGTTTGCAACTTTCGAAGGCTCAATTGTTCTGCCCACCTCCTTATGTGCCATGTCCATGAATGTTGCAAACTGTTCTTTGTATACACTGTTTTCGATTGGATTTTCTGCAAGATTTACTTCCTCTAACAAATTTGTTTTTATGCCTCCCGGCCTTATAAGAATCAGCTTAACATCATGCAAACTAAGCTCCTGTCGCATAGCCACACTAAGAGATTCCAGGGCAATTTTAGAGCTCGCATAGGGCTGAAACAGTCCTGATAAACGTACATTGTCACTGCTGATTTGCACTACTCTTCCTTTATTTTCTATGAGATCGTTAAGAAATACTGATACCGTAAGAACAGGACCATAAGTATTGACTTTCATAATCTTATCAAGGAGAGATTCATTTGCTTCAGAGATGGGAAAGAACCTTGCAATACCTGCATTGTTTATGATGTATTTTATGCTTATCCCCTGGCTTTGAACATTTTCACGTAAGGTCTCAATGGACAATTGTGAGCTGACATCCATTATCATTCCAAAAATATTGGGGCTGTCTTTATAAACACTAAAAATATTCTTGCTGATATCTGTCGCAACAATGCAATCGACATCATCGAACTGTTCAGCAGCTTCTACAAGTGCCTTACCCAGCCCGCCCAGGGCGCCGGTTATAAGAATGCCTTTTTTCATCCGTTTAATTAATAGATTATGTGCTTTTCATTTATTACAGCAATGTTATACCTAATACCTTCTGTAACCATTCAATCCCAGAACACGCGGGCATCGTTTTCTGCACTCCCAGCATCTTTTAATAACATAACCCTTTTCCGTTTTATGGTTAGAAAATGGTCTGCAGTCCTTCTGAATTACTGTATCTCCTGTTAAGGCTCCCTGCGGACAGGAATCAAGACAAATCCTGCATCCCTTAGGGCATACTTCGTACCGGGCGTATGGATCATCTTCATATTTTTCCTCGGTAAGCAATGCTCCAATCTGGATCATACTTCCGAAATCTTTATTGATAAGCAGGTTATTTCTTCCGAGGCGACCTAAACCAGCAAAATAAGCAGCATGCCTCAGAGATAAAATAGCCTTTCCTTCCTGCTTGTCACTGTCCCAGTATAAATAGGGATCATCCGTTGGGATCAATATATTTTTCAAACCAAGCTTATCAAGATTTGAGGAGATATCATAGGTAATGGAATCCATCTTCCTCATGGCCAAAGCATTCACATGACTGAAAGGAATAGGATTTTTTGCAAAAAGGGTTTCTGAGGGAACTTTAATAGCAAATACAATAACAGATTCAGCTTTTGAATAAATGTCTTTCGGATGAAAGCCTTCCGGCGCTTTGTTGAATCTTTTAACAGAAGCTATCCCAAATAAATCAACACCATTGTTAAGGGCAACTTCTTTTACTTCTTCCTTTGAAATCATAGCTCAAAGACTTTAGAAAAGTGTTAGTATCAGAAAAATAGGTGGCACAATATACAAAAACTCTGGAATAAATTAATCTTGCTTATATAGGATGAATGCAAATATCCAATCCGTAATAATTATCCAGAATGCACACAAGCAATCCAAATCATTTAAAAGTCAATTTCCAGATGATTCAATGTATAGTCTTTAACATCGATTCCGGCATAGATTAATTTCCCTGATTGTATTGATATTAAAGAAGAGCCATAGCTTTCAGGCAGGATCTGAATATCATTGATCATCAAAATATACTTCTCGTTGTGTGTTATCAGATCACCTTCGGTTTTAGAAATTTCATGAAGATATGCTACTCTGTTGCCTGTCTTATTAAAAGTTAGATCAATCAATCCAAGTCTCTTTTTCTCAAGCACCTTGGCCAGCATTTTTGGGTTGGGGAATTTTTCAAATTCCGGAGACACTTTTTTATCATTTACCATTACAAACATCACATCATTATTGCAGGCAGCATAAGCTATTTTAAAGTCCTTCTCGTAAAGTGTCATCTCCTGATCAATAAAATCAAAATCTCCGGAATTTTTTTTGTCATTAACATAAATGCTCCATTTCTTACCTGATTTTCCCTGGTATATTATTTTAGTCTCATCATTGTTGATTAGAATGGCTCCAATCTCAGAAAAACCTTGTGATACCTTTTTATTACCTTTCATTACGTACCAGTCACCATCCATTTTTGCCCTGTAAATTACATTTTTGCCCGATTCACAAAATTGAATATCTCCCTCTATCTTATCGAATTCAAGAGACAACTTTTCATTGTTTAATACCACGAAAAACTTCTTGTTGTTCTCCGCAAAATATGCCTGACTTTTTTCATCATCTGATACATATGGTCTGCTGATATGCCCATTGTATTCAGGAGATATTCTCTTGTCTTCGTTTAACAAAGCAAAACAATTATCTTTTTCAATTCTAAATCTTACGGTATAAAGGGCATTGTATGTATTATCCTGATTTTTAATATAGACAACAGGGGTTACAATGTTAATCACTTTCGCGGCAGATAAGAATTCAGGTTGAATTTTATTATCATTAATAACAAGGTATTCATATGCATCGTCCCAGGTAAATGATGATCTCAGAAGAGGCATAGTATTTTCAATATAAGCGAATTTTTGATTGTCCGGACTACGAAAATCGATAGAGTGTCCAAGATACCTACCATTGAAATAGTGATAAAAATTTAGTTTGTTATCTATAACTCTTACTCCCTTGAAATAGAGATTCTTTAAATCCTTATCAAATTCAGGATCAATCCTGAAATAAACAGGTACAATTTGCTTGTTATTTTTAAATAAATAGACATTCCTTACAATAGTTTCTGTCTCATATCCTCCTATTTTTTCATACTGCGACAAACAATAAGCAATGTCTTTACCATCTTCACTAAATTGAATTTTGTAAAACCCATTAAAATAGGAATCTATTTTGTACAACTGCAAGGCCCGATAAGAAAAATCAAGAGGTATATTTGATAGCGCTTTCGTCTCTTCATTTACTATTGAAAGATCTTTAAAATCTTCAGCATTGATATCAACAAAATATTCCTTCTCACCAAATAATTCTCCATTTACATATACTTGGGCAGTATATCTGCCAACTCTCCAATTGCCTTTTTCTGGCCAACCCCATCCTCTGTTAATGTAGGCAGTTTTCCACTCGGATTTGACATTAAACTTTGCTTCATTTCTGCCAAGTTCTTCGCCATTCATATATTTCCAGATAAATATTACATCGAATTGCTGCTCAGAAGTATTGTATTTCAGGTTCTCAATGTTTAATTCAATAACTATATATCTTGAGTCAGGACTAAATGCAGAAGTATATGTTCTGTCTGTTTTATCAGGAAAATTACTCCCCGATTCAAATAAATTTATCTTGTCCAGTTTTATTCCGTTAAGATCATCAGCAAATGAGTAGAATGATACAGTGAATAAACAACCGAATGTAATAAGCATTTTAAATGAGATGCTTTTATTGCAAACTAAAACATTTTGGCAGATGGGTTTTAAAAGGTTCATGATAATGGCTTTGGTTATACGAATACTCTGTTCAAATAAATTGATATAACTCTACATTACTATTTAATCTATAATCCATAGATCAATAAGCATAAATTATTTCTTTCATATGAATTTATAAAAATATCTAATTATTCACTATCGAAGAATATTTCTTCTTTCAGTGATCTGATATTGTCTTCTGCCACCTTTTTCAATGATATTACAATTTGCTCTTCCTGGTGACTGTGCTCAGATTCTGATAATTCAGGAAGCATAGTAAGGAATGTTTCGTAATATTCCAAAGCCTTTTTTTTATCTTCCAGTTTGCTTTGATACAAGGAAGCAATAAAAAACAAATATTCTGGTTTTGGATTGAGTTTATATGCCATACTGTATTCTCTTAATGCTTCATCGAACTTACCCAATACGCTAAAAATGGCTTCCTTTTCTATATGTATTGCAGACAATATTTTTGGATCAGCCTGTGAAAGAGAATCGACCCTATTAAAATAATAAAGACCTTGCTCTGGCCACATAGAATTCAGAAAAGCTTTTCCTAAACAAAAACAAGTTTCAATATCATTTGAATCCATGGTAAATGCGCTCATTAAATGCTTGCGTGCATCATAAAAAGAGTATGTATTCAATTCACATATTCCCAGATTTTTTAAAACAAACCGGTTTGAGTCTCCGGCAATGTAAAGCTTATGAAAACAACTTTGAGCACTCTTGAAATCATTTTTGTTTATCAGGGAAATACCCATGAGTTTTATAAACTTTTTATTTGTTGAGTCGGTACTTAAAACAAATTCACATATCTCAATACTCTTTTGATATTCCTTTCTTTGCAGAAATATATTAGCAATTTTGTTTGCAGTAACCTGATCTGAAGAGTCTCTGCTAAATACTTTCTGGTAATAGTCCAGGGCCATTTCGAAACTATCGAGGTGGTAATAATTATCTCCAAGGTGCTTCAACAAATGAATGTTTGATGTATCCTTTTCAATTCTCTCATTTAGAAGAGATATCGCTTTATTGAAATTGCCTCTGAATTCATACAATTGTATGAGCTGCAAAAAGGATTGGGAAAGATGACTGTATTTAGTGAGGAGTTTCTCAGCCCTTGGATAATTCCCGGATTCAAAATAATATTCTGATAATAAAAGCTCTAGTTTTTCATCACTCTCGAAAACATCTAAGCCCTCTTCAAGGATCCTTATTGCCTGATTCAAATTTCCACTCTTTTCTTGCACAATAGCATACCAATAAAAATCGTCTTCTGTAGATCGTTTTTCAGCCAATTGTTCAATTTGTGTAAAATTACCCTGCAGAAAAAGCAACTCATATGAATCCTGAGCTGATAGTTTTCCTAATCCCATCAATAGTAAACAAAAACCTATAATAAGCTTATTCATCCTTTTACAAATAAATTATAATGCGCTTAAACCTCTGTATCAATGTTCAACCAATATTCCCATTTTTTTAAGATGAGCAAGTGCCTCATCAAGAGTAGTGAACAAATGTGTATCCCAGCTGGTACCCTCAAGGGCTTTAAGATATAATTCAATAAGTGGAATAAATTCTTTTTTATCAGATACTAGTATATGTTGTTTTTCTCTGTGATAACATGAAGCGGCTCTATCCATTCCGCTAATTAATCTTACCTCCTGTTCACTTAATTCATGTGCTTGCACATCAGTGAAATCTTCTATTTCATATTGTATTGAATCATACCGACTATCCCCTATCAGTTTCCCCTGAACTTCAAGAAGATCAGGGAACTTTAAATTGTCAGCATACTTAATGTAAACTCCCTTTTTACCCCAAATAAGATTATAGGCCATAGAAATATAAGAATTTGATGTAAGGTTTAGATTGTACTTTTCCCCTGTTTCAGTCAGAAATGTGGAATTAAGGAATTGTTTGCATTTCTGAATACACCAAAGGACTATAACAAATATATAAAACTCATGATTAAAGCATGCTGAATTTTATCCATTTTGTACCCTACTTCTTTTGGTGACATTAGTTTGTCTAGTTCCCGGAAAAATATGTCAATACTTTGTTTTTCTTACTAAAAAATCAGATAGTTATATTTCTAATAAAAGGAAAATATATTGACAGGCAAGATGGATGGACTTTGACTCTCAGGTGCAGATGAAAAGGATGTTGATTATTAAATAGCTACTGGAAGTATTGTATTCTCTTTGAAGAGGCTAATTATTTAATCATACCAAAAATTTTGTTCTCTTTGGTCATCTTCAAAAAGTAGTTCAATCTTTTGTTGAATTCGTCAGGCCTGATTCGGGCAGAATCTATCCATCCAATCCGAACCCGCTTATAAGATTCCTGAAAATGATTGAAGTTTTTCCAAACATCATTATCTTTCTTCAAAGCTTTAAGAATGTCTTTCGGTATTTCAAACTTTTCAAAAATGCTTGCAGGATCTTCTAAATTGGCTTTCTCCCCAATATGTTGTTTTATGCTATCAAGACCAGCAGAAGTCATCTTCCCTGATTTTATTAGTTGTCTTATTCGTTCTTTATTTGCTTCAGAGAGCTGACTGTTTTTTCGGCGGGGAGAAAATCTTTGCACATAACAATCCTCATCTACTGATTTTACAATGCTGTCAATCCAACCAAAGCACAAAGCTTCCTCAACAGCATCATTATATGGTATGCGGGATTTGCCGCTGTTCTTTTTGAAGTATATTAACCAGATATCCTTCGCCGTGGCATGATTTTCTTTTAACCAATCCCGCCACTGCTCTCTGTTTACCAGGTAAATTTTTTCAAAGATTTCCATCTGAGATCAACTTGATACTAAAACATTTTTAATAACAGATTCTTCATCTCCTTATAATTTACAGCTACAGGAAATTGAGGGTAATCATCAATAACGTTTTGGGGAGGTTTATACAAAAATGCCTTGTCTGCCTCCTCCAGCATGGTAACATCGTTGTATGAGTCTCCAAAAGCAATGGTTGTATATTCAAGGCTTTTTAGTGCTTTAACCACCTGTCTTTTAGGATCTTTCTGCCTAAGTTTATAGTCAATTATTCTATCTGTTTCATCAACCTCAAGCGAGTGGCAAAACAAGGTCGGGTAATCGAGCTGTTTCATTAAGGGATCTGCAAACTCTGCAAATGTATCCGAAACAACTACCAATCTTGTAACGGATTTCAACCAATTTATCATTTCCATGGCTCCTTCAAGTGGTTTTAAACTGCCAATCACTTCCTGGATATCCTTCAACTTTAAATTATGCTCATCGAGAATTTTCAATCGGTAAGTCATTAACTCATCGTAATCTTTGATATCACGTGTAGTAAATTTTAATGCCTCAATTCCTGTCTTCTTCGCAACGTTGGTCCACACTTCGGGAACCCAAACACCTTCAAGATCGCAACATACAATATGCATAATTTATTCCGTAATAATATTAATAATTTGTTTTCAGGTATTGCTTCAAAATATCGTAATTGTTTTCGAGCTGAACAAACTGTTCTTCTTTTTCTTCCAGGCCAATCAAACTTTCAGGTAGTTCAGGGTCAAAACCCAAAATGTTTTGTATTTCCTGCGGAAACTTTGCCGGGTGAGCAGTTTCAAGACATACAGCCACCTGGTCTGCATCTTGTGCTTCAGGAGCAAATTTATAATAATGACGCAATCCGGCCCAACCTACCGAACCATGAGGTTCAAGCAGCACATTGTGTCTGTCATATACCATCTTCAGGGTTTCAAGGGTCTCTGCATCATTTATGCTCACTGTAAACATATCCTCTTTCATAGCAGACATATCAGGGTCCTGAACAACCACACCTTTCTCATTCATCACTCCGCCATACAAAGCTACAATGCGCGCCATATTACTGGGGTGCCCAACATTCATGGCACTTGACACACAATTCAATGAGGGAACTATTGTTTTGTAATTTCCGCTTTTGAAATATTCAGGTACTTCATCATTCTCGTTTGTTGAAACAACAAATTTCTTTACCGGCAGACCCATTTTCCTGGCTATTAGTCCACCCATCAAATTACCAAAATTTCCTGATGGTACTGAGAATATGATCTCTTCTCCTCTGCTAATATCACATAGTTGTGAGTAAGCATACATATAGTAAATACTCTGAGGTATTAGTCTGCCAATATTAATGGAATTTGCCGATGAGAGATTCAGAGAATCCAGATCACGATCATTGAAAGCTATTTTTACAAGGGCCTGGCAATCGTCAAACTTACCATCGATGGAAATTATCTGGACATTTTTCTGCAGCGTGGTCATCTGCTTGCGCTGACGCTCAGTAACTTCAGTTTCAGGGAAAAGTACAAGAACTTTAATGTTATCGAGTCCATAAAAGGCATTGGCAATTGCACTGCCGGTATCTCCAGATGTGGCAGTAAGAATTAGAAGGTTCTTGTTTTCTTTTTTCAGAAAATATTGCATTAAACGTCCCATCATCCGGGCAGCAAAATCTTTAAAAGATGCAGTTGGGCCCTGATCGAGATGCATGATGAATTTTTTCTCATACACATTTTCCAAAGGAACTTCATAATTGTATGCATCTTTAACCAAAGTAAGAAGTTCTGCTTTATCAATTGCATCGTGCAGATATTTCCATGCCATATCAAATGCAATTTCATAATACTCTTTGCCGTTAAATGAATTAAGCTCGTCAATGGTAAATGTTGGTATGGATTCAGGCATATACAAGCCTCCATCTGTTGCAAGACCTTTAAGAAGAGCTCCCTTAAATGAGACCTTTTCTGCTTTTAAATTAGTAGAATAATAAAGATTCTGAGACATTCTTAATGGTTTTTCATTTGCAACTTTAAACATTCGTATTCTGCGATTCCAAAGTTATGAAATGATTCCAATTTCATATCAGCAATATTATACTTTGTATCCTTCCTATTGCCATTGCTCAAAAATGCAACAACCTTCATTTGCGCAGCCTTTGCTGATAGTATTCCATTTACAGAATCTTCAAAAACAACACAGCATTTTGGATCAACATTCATCTTAGCTGCTACCGAAAGAAATATTCCGGGATGAGGTTTTCCAAGAGGTTCATTATCTGCAGAATAGAGCAGTTGAAAATATTTTCCCAGGCCATGTTTCTTTACAACAGATTCGATGAGACTCATTCTTGAGGAAGAGGCTACGGCCATTGGCAGGTCATTTCTCTTAAAGAATTCAAGTACTTTGTCAACTCCAGGCATTATCTTCCCTTTCTTTTGTATCATTTCCTCAGCTTTCTCATTAATATCTCTGGTTAATTGATTGTAAGATTCTTTATCACACTCAAGATCAGCAAGCCAAAATTTGACTGCATCAATTGTGGATAAGCCCAAGTCATCCTGAAGCATTTTTTCAGTCAGATGCAATCCGGCTCGTTTGAAAACTTCAATTTCTGCTTCCTTCCACAAAGGTTCTGAATCAATAAGAGTGCCGTCCATATCAAAAATAACAGCTTGTATTGAGTTGGATTTTTTAAAATTCAAATCATTGGATTCAGACCGGCTCATAGCAGAAAATTTATAATTGTCCGGAGGTTGAAATTCTGAAGATAAAAGCCTGCAGCAAATTATTTAGTAGGCATTTATTCTATCCGGCACTATCAGTAAGAACTTCCCTGTTAACTTTTTTAATTAATCCCTGTAAAACATTTCCAGGTCCTACCTCTGTGAAAGAGTCTGCACCATCTGCCAGCATATTTATAATCGTCTGCGTCCATCTAACCGGTGAAGTCAGCTGCAGTTTAAGGTTTTCCTTGATCTGGTTTGGATCAGATACAGCCTTTGCATTCACATTTTGATATACAGGACAAATCGGTGAATTAAAGTTTGTATTTTCAATAGCATTCTCGAGCTCAATGCGCGCGGGTTCCATCAAAGGAGAATGGAATGCACCACCCACTTTTAATTTTAAAGCCCTTTTTGCTCCAATCGAAGAAAGTTTCTCAATGGCCAAGTCAATTCCTTTTTCAGATCCGGAAATAACTATTTGCCCCGGACTATTGTAATTTGCAGGAACCACAATCTCGTTGATTGAATCACAAACTTCCTCCACTTTTTCATCTTCCAAACCAATTATTGCTGCCATGGTTGAAGGTTCAAGTTCACACGCCTTTTGCATAGCATGAGCTCTTTTGGAGACCAGTACCAGTGCATCCTCAAATGATAGAGTGCTGTTTGCAACAAGAGCTGAAAATTCTCCTAAAGAATGGCCGGCTACCATTTCAGGTGAAAATTTCTCGCCAAGTGTTTTAGAAAGAATAACAGAATGCAAAAAAATGGAAGGTTGAGTTACTTTCGTCTGCCTTAAATCTTCATCGGTTCCGCTAAACATTAAATCTGTTATGTTGAATCCTAATATTTCATTGGCGTTATGAAACAGTTCCTTAGCCAATGAAGAACCTTCATACAAATCCTTGCCCATTCCGATAAACTGGGCACCCTGACCTGGAAAAACATATGCTTTCATATCGTATAAAAATTTTGAATGCAAAGATAATCATTTGATCCAATGCACAAATAAGTGTTAATGTCCTGAATGTATGATAGTTATTATCCTATCTAAGAAATATTTGCACCAATCAGGTGAATAAATTCTTCTCGTGTTTTTGGATTATTCATGAATGCACCTGTAAAAGCACTGGTAGTAGCCTTTGAATTTTGATTGCGAGTACCTCTCATCACCATACACAAATGCTTTGCCTCGATAACAACTGCCACTCCCATAGGATTTAAAGTTTGCTGAATACAATCGCGGATCTGCACTGTAAGACGTTCCTGCACCTGAAGTCTTCGTGAAAATGCCTCAACTACCCTTACAATTTTACTTAAACCTGTAATGTATCCATTGGGGATATATGCTACATGTGCTTTTCCGAAAAATGGGATCATATGATGTTCACAAAGTGAATAAAGCTCAATATCTTTCACCAAAACCATTTGTTTATAATCTTCCTTAAATTTAGCACTTTCCAATAAAGCTGCCGGATCAATTGAATAACCATGTGTAAGGTATTGCAAAGAACGTGCAACCCGTCTGGGAGTATCCACTAATCCTTCTCTTCCAGTATCTTCGCCAATATTTTCCAATACATCTTTGTATGATTTTGCCAATTTGTTGGTTGTTTCTTCATCAAATGCTTTCGGCAAATCAAAACCTTCATTATATTCGGTGCTTTTTAGAAATTCTTTGGATTTCATTATTAACTAAATTTAGTGTCCTGAAAATGCATTTTACCTGTAAAATGATTAATTTTAAATCAAGCAGTAAATATAGAAACAATTAGCTTAACCTTTCTAATTCCTTAAATATTGAGAATTCTTATTGTTGCTTCTTCTTACCGCGAAACTGTTGATTTTATCAGCAAACTGGATTTTGTTCATCAGATTGAACCCCATTATAAAAACTATAAGCTGGGTAATATGGGAATCGATGTTTTGATTACAGGTTATGGAAGCGCTTTTACTGCCTACCATCTAACCAGGGCACTCAATATGATCAATTATGATCTTACAATAAATATAGGGCTTGCAGGTAGTTTCGACCACTTTCTTGAACAAGGTTTTGTTGTGAATGTTGTACAGGATCAATTTGCTGACCTCGGTGTTGAACACAAAAATAAACTCTATACTTTGTCTGAAGAAGAACTCATGGATGAGAATGAATTTCCATTTGCTGAAGGAAAACTAAACAGCCTTGGAAATTTTGAAATTGAAGAAGTTGATTCCCTGATACCTGTCAAGAGCATCACTGTAAATACTCTTTACAGCAATCCAAAATGGATAAATATTATGCGCGATAAATTTTCACCTGAGATAGAGACTATGAATGGAGCAGCCTTCTTCTATGTCTGCTTATTAGAAAAAATTCCTTTTCTTCAGATACGGGCTATCTCACACTTTGTTGAAATAAGGAGAATCGAAAACTGGAACATACCTTCAGCTTTGGAGAATCTTTCTGAATCAGTTATTAATATTATTGATGAGCTCAGGACAGATTAGCCTTTTCTTTGTAATTGCTGCCTGGAAAGTTCCATTTCTCATCAGATTGTATAATTTTGTCGGCGCAAAGAAATTTATTTCGGTACTAACAATACCGGTTCCATTCATATGAAAAAAATGATAGTAGTTACAGGAGCTGCAGGTTTTATTGGTAGCAATATGATCTCAAAACTTAATTCTGAGGGATACAATGACCTGATTCTTGTTGACAATTTTTCCAGCAGGGAGAAAAACAAAAACCTTGAAAATAAGAACTTTATTGAGACCATTGAGCGTGATGTTTTCTTTGACTGGTTTACAAAGAACCACAAACAAATTGAATTTGTTATTCATTTGGGTGCACGGACCGATACTACTGAGTTTGATAAAGCTGTTTTTGATAAATTGAACCTGGGATATTCAAAGAAAGTTTGGGAATTATGCACAAATCATAAAACGCCCCTGATATACGCATCATCGGCAGCAACTTATGGACTGGGAGAATTAGGTTATGATGATAGGCATGAAATAGTTGACAAATTAAAACCCCTGAATCCTTACGGCGAATCAAAAAATGACTTCGACAAGTGGGCAATTGGCAGCAAAAAGTCTCCGCCATTTTGGGCAGGGTTAAAATTTTTCAATGTTTACGGACCAAATGAATACCACAAAGACAGAATGGCCTCCGTTGTCTTACATGCATACAGACAGATTTGTGATACTAACAAATTGAAGCTCTTTCGTTCTCACAATCCCGATTATAAAGATGGCGAACAGAAGCGTGATTTCATCTATGTCAAAGATGTTGTTGATGTCCTCTATTATATGATTAGCAATGAGGTAAACTCAGGAATATACAATCTTGGTACTGGAAAAGCCAGAACCTTTCTCGACCTTGCGAAAGCTACATTCAAAGCAATAGGCATTAAGGAAGATATTGAATTCATTGACACTCCGGAAGATATACGTGACAAATACCAGTACTTTACGGAAGCTAATATGTCAAAATTAGCCCAGACAGGTTATTTTCTTCCTTTCTCAACTCTTGAACAGGGAATCGATGATTACGTTAAATATTTTCTTCTGAACGAAGCCTACAAATAATTAACTCAGATTTGTCATTAGGAGGAACGAACTAATGGCAAGTGTGTTTTCAAGAGGGTAGCATCTGTGTTAATCCCGAATTAGAAAACCTTACAAATTGTTCTAACAATTTGCTTAGTTTTTCTTATTCGAATTGCCATTATAACAAGCTATTATTTAGAATAATACAATTAATATTTTATGGCAATTTTTGGGTTAATTATCAATACATCAAGGGAAAACTCAAATTATAGGATATCTCTGGAGTTTTTCCTAATATTGTATAACTAGTATCCAGAAAGCAGATATCATGGTAAAAGTCGACCAATACATCAAACGCCTTGTGGCATTTTTTCTTTGTGCCCTTTTGTACTATTTGTCATTCGATTATTTGCCCTTTTTCATTAGTCTTCCCATTTTAAGTATTGCATTTTCACTTTTGCATTACAGGATAACTGAAGAAAAAGCTCCTTACCTCTTTGCATTCTTCCGAACAGAAGATTATTTCAGGAAGGGAGGAATGAGGGATCTGTTAAGAATTCTGGTTACTCTGTTTGGTTTTATTTATGATGTAATTGTCTGGGCAATCTGGGGTATTTACCTGGTATTTGTATTGTTCGTTGATCTTCTGGATCTGTTAAAGAGCATTTTTTTCTGGATCATTCATGCAATACTCTGGATATTCAGACTATACATTCCTTTTATTGTCTTTTTGTATAAAATTGCCATACATTACCTCATTAAATGGCCATGGTGGCTATACCAGATAGCTTACAGCAATATCAAGTTTGCTTACAATGCAAATTGCTACCGCATTGCCCTTCCTGGCACTCTGCTGGCAGGCCTAATAATCTTCTTGTTTTACTTCCTCGAAATCATGATTAAGGATATTCCGGGAATTACTTTTATCGGGATAATCATTGCTCTTTTACCTATAACCTGGAGTTTTGGAGAAATTGCCAGTATCAGAGCACAAAAATCTCAAAAAGAAGCATACAAAGAGGTAAAAGCAAAATTTCAGAACGGTATTGAAGCAGTGAGAAGTGTATTGTTTTATATTACACTTTTTGTTGTTCTGATTCTTGTGCAGATTGGACTTAATCTTCTTGGCTGGATACCAAAATCAGGGGTTCCAATCGGGAGTTTTATTTTTAATATCAATACATTCATAAGTCTACTGTTGCTTTTTTTATGTGTTCTTATTGTGATGGGAGTAATCATTATACCTTCCTATCGAATATACAAACCATATAGTGAACTCCAGTTCTCACATACTACTCAACTTCTTGGAGTAATTCTTAGAAAATTTCTCCAATACTTTACAGTTACCATTCCTTCAATGGTTTTTTCTGTGATAGTTATGATTATTCCTTTTATTGTAATAGCTGTGGTTGCCTACTTTTCAATGTTTATGAAGGAAAGTATAATTGAAATAAAAATTGATAGGTTAAAAAATGAACAGATAGCAACCCAGGATCCGGTAATGGCCGATTCTTATTCCAAACAGATTGAACACCTGAATGATCTTCACCAATTTCCTCTGAATTCAGAGCAGGATATGAAACATAGGGAAATTCTTTCTTCAGAAATTCTTTTTTCTCTTGAGGACTTAAAAACTGAGAATGAAGAATACCTAAGTTATGAGGAGAACTATGAAAAAAGACTGGATACAATTCAAGGGGAAATAGACAGCCGCACTGCAAACAATCCAAATGATTTTAACATAGGCAGGCTAAAGAGTGAAAAAGAACAAATGCAAATGCAGTTTGAAAGTATTAAAAGAGCTAAAAAAATAGAAATTGCCAAACTAAATACCCATATTCAATACCTTAAGATGAAGAGGAAACAGATGCCGGTATTGTTTTTCTTTGGAGGAATCTGGCTGGTAATATTCGGTGGTATGGTATACTCTTTTGTTATATCCTACCTGGGAAATGTTTTTCACAAGGTATTTGTTTTCAGAAACAATGAAGAAAATAGTTATTGGTCGGCCACAATTGCCAATATTAAAGCTCGTGATCCAAAACAACCATTACTCGGTGGTACTTTGTTTATTGTAACAGTAATTGTAGTTTATTTTCTGCTATTAAAAATCTCTGTACTTGCAATGAATCTGTCTTTTCTAAGGGATATTATCAACTATTAAGGATCAATACAAATTCATTGCTATACTGCCTCCCGGTTTAATATCGAAAGTACGATTGATGGTGAACAATGTTTGCTGGGCATTTTGAGCTCTGAATACAATTCTATAATTGCCTGGTTGAAGGACAAGTGCTTCGTTTTTAACATCCGGGTCAAGATTGCAAACCCATTCTTCAACTTTCTTGCTCTTTCTCACATATACACTTCCATAACCAGGAGCACCCTTAATAATATTTAATATGCCAGGTTTGGGAATAGTAATCGGGGTGGTAATACTCTGTTTAATCTTCACTCCATAAATATACATGCGTGGCAATACAGGAATTTCAAGATCATAGCTGCCAACAAGATATTTTTCTTCTCTATTGATATCCTGTATATTCAATGTCTTCATTTCTCCACTCTTACGCACAATATATTGCAGTCCCCTATACTCTCTTCCGCCTTCAACACTAAGCTTGAGTGATCCCTGCGGACAACTTGCTTCAATTACTGTATGTTTACCAACATAAACTTTGAAACTATCAACATCAACAGGAGGAAGAGTATGTACTCTCATTTTGTATGTTACCAGGTGATCCAATACGAGGGTATCTGGTTTTCCCTGGTGTGTTAATGTGTGAATGTAATTATGCATAATTTTACCAGAGTAATAATCATAGAGTGTCATATTCACATTGGTTTCAGTCGGGTTTCCTTTGATGTCCAATAAGTTTATGTGTGCAGTTGTAGAATTCAGTGCTTGTGATATCACAACTTCCAATACTTCAGAAAATCTTTCTTCATCGGCAGCGTTGTAATAATGGCCTATACATTCGAATGTTTTCCGAAAACCTTCATCAATGCCAATACCTATTACAAATGGCTTTAGCACAATGCCCTGGCGCTGTAGTTCAAGTGATACTGCACAAGGGTCACCATCACAAGCTTCAATTCCATCGGTAATTAAAATGATAATGTTTCTGCAATTGTAACACTCCGGAGGAAAATCTTTTGCTCCTGCTTCAAGAGATCCAGCAATCGGAGTTGTTCCTTTGGGTGTTACATACCTCAGTTCCTGCCGAATGCGAGATGCATTGCCCTTAGCAAATGGCACAACAAGCTTGGTGTCACTGCAATTTTGAGGAGGCACCGGGCTTTGGTGGCCATATAACCTGAGTGCCATTTGTACATTATCCAGATGCTCAAGACTGTCAATAATATGAATCAATGTATTTCTTGCGATAGTGATTTTGCGGTCGCTTTCCCAATATGCCATCATACTTTGTGATGCATCAAAGATAAATAGTATTCGTGTATCGGGGGGTACATATTTTGGAGGAGATGTGATCTGAGCAAAAATAGAAGGTGTAATAATCAAACAGATTATAAGGACAGCTAATCTGGAATTTTTCATAATGAAGATAGGTTTACTATAAATAACGTACAATTGCACTGTACATTATCTATTGGGAAAGTTAAAAAGAAAAAAAGCAGGATGTAATATGGATTCGTTTTCTTTTATGAACACTCACAAAATCAGGATCTATTTGATAAACAAAGACTAATAGGAGAAATTATTATCAATTATGACAGGAATATTCAATGCATCGATTGTAATAAAAAAGATATAAACCTACTTTTGCGACTAGTATTTGATAATTACTAACTATGGCATTACAATGTGGAATTATTGGGATAACTAACGTGGGCAAAACAACCCTGTTCAACTGTATCTCAAATACCAGAGGTGAAACGACAAATTTTGCTTTCAGCACAAACAAATCTAATGTTGGACTTGTATTGGTCCCTGATCCAAGATTGATTGAATTGGAAAAACTTCAACCTACTGAAAAAATAATTCAGGCTACAGTTGATATTGTCGATATTCCCGGCTTAACAAAGGGAGCTAATCAGGGCGAAGGTGTTGGCAATAAGTTTCTCGGAGATATCAGAAATACCGATGCTCTGATCCATGTTCTGAGATGCTTCGATGATGATAATTTACCACACATTGAAGGATCTGTTGATCCAGTGCGCGATATTGAAACAATTGACCTGGAATTACAGGTTAAAGACCTTGAATCTGTCGAAAAGAAGATGGATAAACTTGAAAAGCTCATAAAGATAGGTGATAAAGAAGCCAAAGCAGGAATGGAAGTTCTTAAAAAGGTGAAGGATCAACTGGAGAATTTTGGCAATGTACGAGAGATGGAATTGAATTCGAAGGAAAGCAAGCATACTGCCGATCTATTTCTTCTTACTGAAAAACCAGTTCTTTATGTTTGCAATGTAGATGAAAAATCTGCACTCAATGGTAATGCTTATGTTGAGAGTGTGAAAAACTCTATCTCAGATAAAAACAATGAGGTGCTTGTTATTGCAGGAAAACTGGAATCTGATATTGCAGAATTTGAAGATGCTGAAGACAGGAATGCCTTTCTTCAGGATGCGGGGCTTAATGAACCCGGGGTGAATAAACTAGTAAGGTCTTCGTACAATTTACTAAACCTGCAATCGTTCTTCACTGTAGGCCCGAAAGAAATCAGAGCCTGGACTATTAAAAAAGGAATGAATGCACAGCAAGCAGCTGGAGTAATTCACAGTGATCTGGAAAGAGGGTTTATTCGTTCCGAGGTAATGAAATATTCTGATTTCATTGAACTAGGTTCAGAAAATGAATGCAAAAACAAGGGCAAATTATACGTAGAAGGAAAAAATTATATTGTCGATGATGGCGATATTTTACACATTCGTTTCAATGTTTAATTTTTATTTATGAAGCATATTATATTAGTTCTCATCATTCCAATTATAACGTTTACACATTCTCACGCGCAGGAAACAGCTATAATTCCATCCGAAAAACCAAAATTGATAGTTGGTATCGTAATAAGTCAATTCCGCTATGACTATATTCCAAGGTTCTGGGATAAGTTCAGTGATGACGGCTTTAAAAAATTAATCAACAGAGGCTCTTACTGTGAAAATACTTCCTACAATTACCTGTTCTCCGATTTAGGAATTGGATGTGCAAGCATTGCAACAGGGACTAATCCTTCACAACACGGTATAATTGCTAGTTCGTGGTACAACAATTTACGGGATGAGATTGTATCCTATACTTATGACGAAAAGGTCAATACCGTTGGTGGTGCTTTTGAAGACGGGCAGTTTTCACCTCATCATTTGATGACTACTACCTTTGCCGATGAAATAAAACTTGCCAGTAATTTTAAATCGAAAGTAATTGGAATATCACTGGATCCGGCTCCTGCCATATTTTCGGTAGGTCACACTGCTGATTGCGCCTACTGGTTTGATAAACAGAATGGCACCTGGATATCCAGTTCGTTTTATCTTGATTCACTTCCCAATTGGGTAAATAAATTCAATGAGAAAAAGTTCTCAGACATTTATTTGGAACAGGAATGGACAACTCTTCTGCCCATAAGTGAGTATACTGCCAGCCTGTTAGATAATAATGATTACGAAAAAGGAATGTTTGGACATAAAGTTTTCCCATATGTTCTGAAAGATCTTTCAAAAAAATTCAAGAAACAGAATAAATACGACATCTTACGCTATACTCCTTTTGGAAACAACCTGACAAAAGATTTTGCAATTTCAGCTATCGTAAATGAAGAACTGGGACAAGATGAATATACAGATGTACTGACTGTTACATTTACTGTAAGTGAGAGAATAGGAAATCTATATGGCCCTCTTTCTGTAGAAGTGGAAGATTTAATGCTAAGACTGGATAAAGAAATTGCACATTTACTGGAATACATTGATAAAAATTTAGGGAAAGAAAATGTATTAATCTATGTAACAGGTGAGCATGGAGTGGTTCATTTACCGGAATATCTTGAAGACAATAAAATACCTTCAGGATATTTTAATGGTGCAAGCGCTATATCTCTTCTAAAGAGTTATATGAACAATATTTATGGAAAAGGCGACTGGATAAAACAATATCATGGTCAGCAAATCTACTTAAATCGCACCCTTATCGAAGATGCAAAGCTTAATCTGGCCACAGTTCAGAATGATGTTGCCAACTTGATGTTGCAGTTTAGTGGTGTTACAAATACTATGACTTCCACTACACTTCAATCTACTAATTTTACTGAAGGAATGTTTGCAACCATGCAAAACGGCTACAATCAGAAACGATCCGGAGATATATTGATAAATTTTAAAGCAGGATGGGCTGAAAATTTGAATTCTAATAATGGTTTAGGATCAGCCTACGGACATGACCGAAGAGTGCCTTTAATATGGTATGGCTGGAAAATAGGACGAAATTCTATTCACCGAATGGTTGACATAACCGATATTGCACCAACCATAAGCACCTTACTGGAAATCACATACCCAAATTCAGCATCTGGCAAACCTATATTGGAAATTATAGAGTAGCTAAATACCCATGGATTGAATTTAAATGTATATTACAAATTTTGTTGATTCAAGAGCACAATAAGTCTGATCAAATCTGTTTCATTTTTTTTAATTTTTAGTCGATTTGATCGAATGATGGATTTAATCTTTGTCTTCTCTTCATCTGAAAATGCTTTTAGAACAGATGAACGTCGTAAAGAAATATGTATATAATCTTCATCCATCTTCAAATAATATTGAAAGTCAGGATACAACTCATATATGGTAGGGATCATTTCAATTCTTCTGTAACAATATAAGGAGCACTTGCCCTCTACCAATACTTCAAGAAAAATACTACCCAAATAATTAAAATCCGGTACAATTGTTTTCTTGTACACTTTTTCATTTTTACCTTGCTCAGAGTATATTGTAAATCCCTGAACCAAATCTTTGTAAAGCATAACTACTTTATAATCCGAAATGCGCATCCACATGATTTCGTCGAGCAATGCATTGTATCTTAAATACTTATTCTTTGCAATCTCCCCGGATACTAGCAGAACTTCTCCTTCCCTCCAGAGATCAATATATTGCATTTTATATTTAGCGAATTTATTGATATGGTATGTACCCGATAAGGCAGGCGAAAACAATGTGTCCGAAGGATCTTTATAGCAATTATTATTTGAGGTTTGAGGAAAAACAATTCCTGAGTAAATTATTAATCCAAGGTATATAAGTAGTTTTTTATTCATCTTTTCCAACTTTTAATTCAACCTGTCCGCTAAAGGGACGACCAGAATTTGTTATACCATTAATATGAATAATATAGCTACCAGCAATACTGGATGTCAAAAATTCAATGTCAATACTTGAATCACCTTTTAATTCAATGTTGGAATTCCAATACAAACATGGATCCAACCATGGTATTTCATAATCTTCTCTACAATACACCTCATCCAATTTTGGAGCACTTATTGAGTTTTCATAAAAAACAAATGAATTATTAAATGAAGAAGGCTGGATTGTTAAATCGTATGTATAAATTGAAAGAATACCGGCATAGGTGCGATTTCCATGCATACATAACTGATTGCATACCTCAATCTTTTTTATATCAGTTGTTGATAAGGATGAGAGGTATTCAAGATTTTCAAAGGGTACTCCATTTACAAATAATCCTGATTGAAATGAATCTGGTAACTCAATGTCTGCAATATATATATCCAGTTTGGGTCTGCCTTTCCTATTTCGAAAACGAACACCAGGCAATAAATTATTTGCTATCTCATGAAAATCAGGAAGATCCTCAAAATCGGAAGGGATTACCACATAATTGGGAATAAAAAAATTGGATTTCCAATTAACTCTATCATCTTCGTATTTCTCATCAGAATTCAGAAAAATTTTTGAAACAATGGCTGATTGTCGCATATTCTCAAGATACTGCTCCTGTTTTATGTCTAGCTCCCATATTTCGCTGCTACCTGATTTATCATTTTGAAATTCAAAATTATTACCAATATCAATTTTAATTCCCTGATTACTATTTGAACTTGCCTGAATTATTAATCTTTTATTATAATAGTCGGTATCAGTTAAAAAATGAAAGATCCCGTTAAGATCAGAAATTGTATGTTGGTAGGAAACCGTACTGTCAAATTTCGACAGAAAAACATTCTCTCCTGGTAGAACCACACCATTAACTATATCAGTTAACTTTCCAGAAATTATGGCCCCTTTCGTTTCTTTCAAAAAACAATTGGTTTTATTCGACCTCTTTTCTTCAGTCCAATAATAGTTCCGTAATGTAATATGATCTTTGCTCTCAACAGAATGCATATTCTGAGTATTTGGGAATTCGGACTGAAAAAGCAGAAACTCATCCATTTTATTATTATCAATTTGCTCCTCAAAAACATGTGGCATTGTAACAGATAAGGATGCATTAGCCGTCTCTTTGATTGAGAGTTCAGGTAAAGATAGTTTCAAATGCACTTTTTCATTTCGACCATAACCTGCCCTGTCCAAGACTATTTCAGGCTTAGGCAGGAAAGTATCATGATAAAAGAACGCAGACCCCAGGATTTCATTAGATTTGCTAATAACACGAATTAGCATAGAACCAGACTTTAACTCTTTAAGTGGAATTTTTATTTCAGCTATATCATCAGTAAACTGAATCTCTTCGGAATAGGCAAGTTGTCCGAACATTGAAACATTTAGAAAACACTCTTTATAGGATTCAGTAATGTTTGTATCAACAGCTAGTTTTAAAATTAAATCTGGCTTCTGATGCTTAACGGAAAAATTGATTTTAGATCCAAAAATGTTTATTAATCCACTTTTCGGTATATTTATTAAACGCTCCTCTTTCCTGCTTTTCATAGTCTTCGACTCAATTTTTTCATTCTGTTCATTTAACTGAACAATCATAATCGGAAGAGTAAAAAAATACTCATCTGACCAGTTAAGCATCCAATTTGAGTATACTCTAAATCTATACAAACCTGTAGATAATGAATCAGGCAGAATAGCTGCTCCGCTACATACAGAGCTTATTGAGCTACTCTTCCAGGTAAGGACTTGTTCATTGCTCTGATTAAGTAAATCGAAATATAAGAATTGACTGCAGCAACTATTATCAAGAGTAGAGGCATTTAAGATATATGCCTTATAACGAATTGATTCCCCTGCAACATAAATTCTTTTATTAATATCAGCAAAAGTCTTCTCACGGAATGTTTCTGGATTTTGGCCTGCAGCTTTTTGTTGAACCAAAAGCAATCCTGATAACAGAATGGTTGATATAAAGATATATGTCTTTGTAAAACACTTCATTGTTCAAAAATCATTTTCGTAAACTATTCTCCTGGTTTCCCAAAATTCATAAATACAGCCAGGGAAGGTATCAACTTCAATGGGTACAATACTTGAGAGCGAGGATACCTCGAACAATCCTAAAACTTCCTGTTCCGGATTATTAACGCAGTGCATATTCCCTCTTATTTGAGTTGGAATTGGATCAAACAAGTGTGATGTACTGCTCAATTGTTCATTTATTGCTGAGATATAATTGTATGTTTCACGAGAAAAATTAAAAAGCTTTATTGTTAAATATTTACCGAGTACTTCAAGAGTATCTGGACCAAGTGTTCTATTGTCTGGTAAAAAAAAACAAAGTTCAGTACGCGAATATTCATTTGAGCTTGCATCAGGATCTAAAACTCCGATTTGTGGAAGAGAATTCCAATACAAGCTATGCATGCAATCGTATACAGAATGTGTATAAACCACCCATTCCACATCATCAACATATTCATAAGAAATGCCAACCTCGTAGTGGTAAAGATGCACTGAATAAAAAGCATAAACCCTATAAAAAGTTTTATCAGGGTAATCAGGATCAATTACTATATAAGTAGCGGTTCCCCATTCATTTCTTACACTGATTTCATTATCAGGAAGACGATCAACAACTTCTCTTTGTTGTTTTTCTTCATAAACACGTTCAATACTCAAAGTATCAGGTATCATTGCCGGATCAGATTCGAGAATAGTACCATCAGGAAGTTCAATATGAAGGAAATAACTGCGCCCTATTTGGGCATCCAGCCTGCCTTCAGGACAAATATATTTTCCCATCCCTGAATCATCATAAGCATAAATGTTCCCTAAATTATCAATAACAGTAACTTCAGCCCCAGTAATATTAGTATACCTGTCATTATTGTATGGTCGGGCATAGAGCAAAGACAAAATATGAGGACCATTTCCATTATGTATAGATCCCTCTATTACTGGTATAATTTTGGAATCATCAAAATCATCATGATGGTAAACATCCTGGCATGCTACTACCAACACTAGTAATGTGAGTGTGATAAATAATAATATAACTGATGCATTTATCTTCATTGTTAAAATATAAAATTATACGTCAGTACAGGCATAGGCTTTCCAATGAGATACAATTTATACATTGAAAAAAGCTCGTAATTGTTTTGTTTGCTTGGTGCTTCTTTCTTATAAAAAACAGAATAAGCATTTTTACGAGCATAGACATTTAATATGGAAAAAGTCCAGCTTCCCTTCCATTTTTTCTTTAGTCTGAGACTTTCACTAACACTGATGAACAGATCCAGACGATGATAAGCTGGCAATCTGTATTTGTTCCGATCGGAATAAAATACAATTTCGTTTCCATATTGCAGATAAACATATTCCGGAAGGGTAACTGCTCTGCCTGAGCAGAATTTGAAGTTCATTCCTAACCGTACTCTGCGATTTACATTATAATTCAGATACAGAGTAATATCATGTGGCTTATCGTATCGTGACGGGTAAATTTCATTTTGGTTTATCATATCCTGTTCCTCTTTCCCTGAAGTTTTTTGAAAAGCCCTCGAGTATGTATAACTAATCCATCCGTCCAGCCTTCCATAGTTTTTCTTTAATAGAAATTCAAGTCCGTAATTATAGCCTCTTGTTAAAAGTAATTCAGTTTCAAGGTGTTTATTCATTTGCAGAATTGCTCCATTTTTAAAGTCAATAATGTTTTGGATATCTTTGTAATACAACTCCAGTGAACTTTCTAATTGATTGTTTAAGAAATTCTGATAATACCCAAGAGTCACCTGATGAACATGCATGGGTTTCAGATATGTATCAGATAACTTCCAAATATCTTCAGGCGAAGAGATGGATGAATAGGAGACTCTTGAAATATACTGACTATTTGCATTGTAACTAAACTTAATTGACTTATCAGAAGCAATCTGATACTTTATTAAGAATCTGGGATCAAGTCTGCTGTATGATTTGATGGGCTTATCGGCACCATAGCTTATGCTATCAGTAACATTCTCCCAACTGATTGATTGATTATCATCATAGTTATATACCTTGCCCGGGCCATAATTAATAAAGTGAGATAATCGAAGACCAAGTTGCATAGATATCTTTTTTGAAAGCATCCATTGATCATTAACAAAAGCAGCAAATTCAAGTCCGTTTTCTGTATCTAAAGTAACTATATCTGGTTGTGGATCTATAAGACTGCCTTGTTCGCCCGGCATAATATTATAATTTATTGCCTGAATACCAAAATCTATTCTATTATTAGCCAGGCTTGTAAGCGTAAATCTTATTTTTGCTGATGTCGAATACAGTTCGCTCGATAATTTGTTCAGCGAGAGACTATCGGTATAATCTTCCCGCTCTATATGGTAATTGCTATAGGCAAATGTGAGATTGGAAGAAAAAGATTCTGAAAACCTGTGCATCCAGTTTATTGATGCAATTCGATTTCCATAATTAAAATTATAGAGGCTGGCATACTTAAAATAATCGTAGCTCCAGTAAGCACTTATTGTTATATGATCTTTTTTCAGATTAATATCGAATAAAGCATTCAAATCATAAAATTTTGCAGAACTGTTCATCAGGTAATAATCCTGGATTCTTGTCAGAAGATAGTCTGAGTAACTAAGTCTTCCTCCAATTTTGTAGGTAAACTTCTGATCAAATAAGCTCCCTTTTAATGCCAGACGACTATTGTAAATGCCAACTCCACCAGTCGCAGTAATTTTTTTATCCAGCTTGTAATCCCTTAATTCTATGTCCATTACTGATGATACTCTTTCTCCATATTCAGAAGATATATGCCCTTTATGAAGGCTAACATTTGAAACCATATCCGGATTCACTACTGAAACCAATCCCATGATATGCGATGTGTTGTATAAGGAAGCTCCTTCTAGAAGAAACAAATTCTGATCTTCTCCCCCGCCTCTGACATTTATTCCGGTGCCAAATTCGCCAACAGATTTTACACCTGGAATCATTGTCAAACTTTTTAAAATATCCTTTTCCCCGGTTATAGAAGGCAAGCGCTTTATGGTAATTGCATCCATCTGCAATGCACTCATCTGAGTACCGGAAATATTTCTATCTGCCTTTTGGGCATAAATTTTGATCTCATCTATTTCCTGAGTTCTTTCATACAATTCAATATTCAATTCGCCCTCACCCAATAATTGCACAACAGCATAGGTATTCTCATACCCTACACATGAAACAGTAAGGTTGTAGATTCCGGGTTTCATCTCAAGTTTATATTCTCCGTCACGCCCACTGATTGTATATTGATTTGAATTATTAACAACTATCGTAGCTCCTATTAAAGTTTCATTGTCTGCACCATTAACAATTTTTCCACTCAGCTTTACATTATTGATTTTCCCTTCCTGATTAAACTCACCAACAATCTTCATATTACTATAGTCTGTTATGTTTTCTGAATAACTTTGGTCTAACATTGTGCCGGTAATTAATGCCACTTCTTTTCGAGGTAATAGAACATAATTATCCTGGTAAACATACAAATCAAGATTGAATCCTTCCAGCAACTGATCAATTGCGTCTGAAACTGATTTTGACTCGAATGCAATATTGATTGGATCAGTATTGATCCATTCCTCTTTAAAGAATATAAAAACCTGGTATTCTGCTTCAATTGATTTTAAGATTTCAATTCGTGATTTATTAAGGAATTTAGTCGTGATAGTTGGCTCAACGAGCTCATCTTGCGCATGAATTGTTGAAAATAAGAAAAACAAGATAGGTAAGAAAAGTTTAATTGGCATTTAGTTTCGTAGTAAGGTCAACTATTAGTTATTCTTAGCACAAAATAATAAATCCAGTAAGAAAAATAAAATTTCTATTGAAAAAACATTCCAAACAGCTAAGTTTTGTTGACAAATTCAATAGTAAATCAACAAAGTATTAATAATATTTCAATTTTCATGAATCGAGGGAAAAAGAGCTATCTGTTTTAGGACATTTCTTTCCAGTAAGGAAAAACAGGCATAAAAAAAGCCGGGAGACATTCTCATGTCCCCCAGCTCCACAAAACTACTAACTAAACCAACTTGGGCAAAATCTTATAACCAATTGAATCTTTGGGCGTTATTATATGATTACTTTGGTTTGTCTTTTTATATCTGATAATACGACACTTTCAAAATGATGTTCAGTATATTGGATTAATTTAGTTAATCCATTGACAAATGAATCCTTTTAAGATATGAATTTAAAGAAGAAAGATAGGAAAAAAATATGAATCAATACAAATTAATGCATTTAGCTCTTTGATAGCCACAATCCTAGCGGGTAGCCCTTACCAGGGAATCAAGAATTTGAATATTGTTTTCGATGGCATTACCAACTACTACAATATCAGCACCAGCTTTTGTTATTTCATTGATCTGTATAGGAGTTTTTATTCCACCACCTACAATAAGTGGTATTGAAATGTTACGTTTTACTTCCTTTATTACTTCAATGTTGAAAGGCCTGTATGCACCACTCCCTGATTCAAGGTAAATCAGACTATTCCCGATTAATTCACCTGCAATGGCAGTTGCAACAATAATGTCAATTTTATCTTCAGGAATGGGTTTTGTATTGCTTATGTATTCAACTGAAGAGTTTCCATTTCCAACAAGTATGTAACCGGTGGGTATTATTTCAATACCAGATTTCTTTAAATAGGGCGCTGCCAAAACATGATTGCCAATTAAATAGTCAGGATTTCGCCCCGAAATTAAGGAAAGAAGGAAGATGGCATCTGCTTTATTGCTTAACTGCATAAGGCTGCCTGGAAAAAGAACTACAGGAATATTGGTATTTTTTTTAATCAACTCAATGGTAGAATCAATGCGATCATTCACAAGGCTGCCGCCAACTAAAATTAGATCTGCACCAGAATCATCTGCAGCAAATAATGTAGCTATCAGAGAGTTTGTTGTATACTTATCAGGATCAATTAGCAACGCAAAATTTTTTCCCGGTTGGTTTATTTTTTGATACAAATTCACACTTCCTAGGTATTTTTACAACAATATACTACAACATAATTATTAATGGTGAAATAATTCAATTCAAATTTATCATGCCAGAATTTATTGTCCACCCAAGCATAAATAATTCCAAAATCTTTCGGTTCAAAAGGTTCTATAGTTAAATTTCGTTTGAAACTAATATCCTGCTTGTCACAAATTTTAAAAAGTGCTTCTTTGGCACACCAATGAATATAAAGATGATACTTCTGAATGGATTTATCTGAAGTAATGTACTCTTCATCGTTAATGTACCTATGCTGAACCTTACTTATCTTATGAGACATGTACTCCAGATCAATTCCAATTTTTTTGGATTTGCTGAGCATTATAGATGTTAAATTTTTGGAATGAGAAATACTGATTCTTGAATCACTTTGATGCAGGTAAGGTTTATTCTGATCACTGTATACTATTGGTCCGCAGACTCCAATTAGCGCCTTCAACAGAACTCTGACGCTTAGAAACTCAATTCTCCTAACCTCACTTCTAAAATTAAATAATCTTTCACGTTCACCGGGAAACAAGTGAACTTCAGACAACATCTCTTCAAAAGTTTCACCAATCTCCCATATGCCAAACAAACAATCATCCTTAAATCTCTCTTTAAATATTAGTGGCATCTTATTTCTATTCCCATTCAAATGAATTGATCAAATGTATAATATCCTTTCGGAAAAAATCTATTGAAGGACCCAAAGAATCAACGTTAGGCTCAACATTAAAGTACAACGAACCATTTAAAAAGCCTGAGATACTATCGGTAATGTAGAAATTTAAAGAAGAAGCTGCATTCCCTTTAATATCATAAACAAACCCATATACTTCCGATTCCGGATCATATATGATTGATTCAATGATATCGTCAGCCTTTACAATATGCTTATAAACAATTCTCCTTACATCTTCACTATATTGGGCCACATTAGAATTTTCAAGCGATTTGTATGTTAGATGCAATGTAGCTCCATACCCTTTAAACTTAACGTTATACCAGCAAGGTTCAGCTGTTCTTAGCTCAGATTTTTCTACTTTAGCGTATACAGGTACTTCGAAGGAAAATTTACAATCGCTTTGGAACTTTTGATATTGCTTTTCTGGAAAGTCAATTCTGAAATATCCACGGGGTTTTGGTGTGCTCGTTGTTTTACATGCACAAATGAGGATGAGAAGAAAAAACAATAAATATTTCACACTTTTGCTGAAACCAATACCTGTCATTGTTTCTATTTTTTATCAGTGGGCTGAATACTTACCTTGACCTTTTTGATTCTTCGTTCATCTACCCCAAGTATCTCAAAAACAAATCCCTTATAAATCAGTTTATCCCCTTTATCAGGAAACTCTTCTCTGAGTTCCAAAATCAATCCGGCAAGAGTATCTGCCTCTCCTTTTATTTCATCAAATACTGAATCATCAAGTTCTGTGATTTTATAAAAATCATTCAATAAGGTTTTCCCTTCAAATATAAAAATGTTCTTATCAATTTTTACAAAAGATGGTCGTTCTTCATCAGATTCATCAATAATTTCACCAACAATCTCTTCCAGAATATCCTCCAGGGTTACAATGCCTGAAGTCCCACCGTATTCATCAATAACCAGTGCCATATGAATACGGTTTGCCTGGAACTCCTTCAATAAGTCATTAATTTTTTTGCTTTCCGGTACAAAATAGGATGATCTTATAAGCGACTGCCACTTAAAAGATTTTGTTTTATCGACATAAGGCAATAAATCTTTAACATACAAAATACCTCTGATTTCATCCAGAGTCTCTTCAAAAACAGGAATCCTTGAATAGCCATAATCATTTATGAGCTTCAATAATTCCTTGAAATCTTTATGGATATCAGCAGCAACAATATCTACTCTTGATTTCATAATATCACATACATCTGTATTTCCGAATTTGATAATGCCTTTTAAAATGCTTTTCTCTTCAATGAGATTCTTTTCTGTTAATTCCAAGGCATCCGACAATTCATCAATTGAAAGATTTCCTACATGTTTTGAGAGTTTATTATTTACAATTGACGTCGAATAAATTAAGAAAGAACTCAAAGGCCAGAAAAACTTGCTGAAGAATTTAAGACTAGGAGCAGTTAATCGGGCAAAAGTTATTGAAAAACGATTAGCATAAATTTTTGGTAAAATCTCACTTAAAAATAAAATCATGAAGGTAACAACTACAATTTGGAGAACAAATCCTACCCATTCAGGTCCTCCAAAAATAAAAAGGGAGCTGGTAATATATGTGGATATTATTACTATACTAACATTAACAAAATTATTAGCTATTAATATGGTAGCTAGCAAACGATCAGGAGTTTTCAAATGACGCAATGCCATTCTGCTGAATTTGTTATCGCTACTTTTCAATTTACCAATATCTCCGGGACTTAAAGAGAAGTAGGCTACTTCACTTCCTGATACAAGTCCGGAAACAATTAAAAGCAGAAACATAACAAGTATAGCAATCGCTACACCAAATGTCATTTTCTCTACACCTATGCTACTTACTAAAACTAGTTTAAAAGGATCTGGGTCCAAAAGTTAACTATAAAGTTATTAGATCAGAATGGTAGATCATCAGCTCCTTCACTTTCAGGAGCAGGCTTTTCCGATGGTTGCGGAGCAGTAGTATTTTCAGGAGCTTCATTTCGGGTAGCAGGTGCATCACCAAGATTATCACCTCTCTTTCCCATCAGCTGCATATTGTCAGCAACAATTTCTGTAGTGTATCTTTTGTTGCCATCTCTGTCATCCCAGGTACGAGTTCGAATGCGCCCTTCTAAATAAATTTGTGCTCCTTTCTTAACATATTTCTCTGCTATTTCTGCAAGCCCTCTCCAAAGAACTACATTATGCCACTCGGTTTGTGATACTTTTTCTCCGGCTCGGTTTGTATAATTCTCAGAAGTAGCTAGTCTGAAATTTGCTACGGCTGTTCCGCTATCAAGGTATCTAACTTCTGGGTCATTCCCTACAAAACCAACTAAAATTGCTTTATTAACTGACATATTATTATTATTAATTCATGTTAAAAATACAAAAATAATTAATTCTGAATCAACAACGGTACTTATTGTTTCTCTCTTATTTTTGTGTTCAAAAATTTTTCAATAAGCCGAGGTACAGGATAGTTTTCAATTTCATTGAATCCGACTGAATATAAGTTGTCAGAACTGAAAATAGCATTGACATTTACTTCAATAAACCATGCATGTATAATCTGATGCGATAATACATGATTGTATTCAGAGGATATATTTGTAATCGATACTTTATTTCTTTTAAAAAGGATTTTCCAATCCGACTCATTTACCAATTCTTCAATATTGGTTTTTTTACTTGTTTCTATCAGAGGAAAATCATAAAGAAAAGCCCATATATCCTTTTCAGTTCTTTGCTTCAAAAACAAACAATTGTTTTGAAGTATTGCCAGGTAGTAAAAATATCGGTGGATTTGCCTTGCCTTTTTTTTCTTTTTCGGTAAGTCAGATATTTTATTATTTTTCAAGGCATAACAGGAGTCATTTACAGGGCATTCATTACATATTGGGTTTTTCGGAAAACAGACCAATGCTCCCAGCTCAATCATTGACTGGTTAAATCTGCCAGGATTGTTAGTATCTAATATCTCAGAGGCTGCTTCGAAAAATTCTTTTTTCCCCCTTGCTGTATCAATGCAAGATGATATCCCATAGTATCTTGCTAGTAAACGATAAACATTTCCATCAATAGCTGCCACGGGAATATTAAATGCCAGTGATGCTATTGCAGCAGCAGAGTAATCTCCAATTCCAGGAAGTTGTTTTAGTAAACTAAGCTCTGAAGGAAACTCTCCATTGAATCTATCTACAATTATCCTGGCTGTCTTGTGCATATTTCTTGCTCTCGAGTAATACCCCAAACCCTGCCATATCTTAAGCACATCTTCAATCGGTGCTTGAGCAAGATCAAAAACAGTTGGGAAACGTTTTTTGAATTTATAGTAATAGTTCAGTCCCTGTTTTATTCTTGTCTGTTGTAAAATAACCTCTGAAATCCAGATGGTGTATGGATTTTTTTTCTCACGCCAGGGAAGTTCCCTTTTATTCAAATCATACCATTTTCCTACACATTGTGAAACATTCATTTAATTAGGGAGTTATAAAAATTCAAACTAAATAACAAATTTAATATTGTAGTGTTTCGTATATCGGGATAAATAATATATATTTGCAACTCCTTGTGAGAAAAATTAATGTAATTAATTGATATTTAAAGCTTTTAAAAAATGACTAAGGCAGATATTGTAAACGAAATTTCAAAAGACACCGGAATTGAAAAAATTACTGTTCAAAAAACAGTAGAAGCCTTTATGGAAGTGGTAAAAGAATCTCTTACTAAAGAAAAGAACGTGTATTTAAGAGGTTTCGGGAGTTTTATAGTAAAAAAGAGAGCTCAGAAAACAGCTCGTAACATTTCTAAAAATACCACTATCATTATTCCAGAACATTTTATTCCTGCATTCAAACCTGCGAAGACGTTTGTGAATAAGGTGAAATCAAACATTAAGTAATAATTTTTTTAATTATGCCAAGCGGGAAGAAGAGAAAGAGACATAAGATGTCTACTCACAAGCGTAAAAAAAGATTGCGTAAGAACAGACACAAGAAGAAGAAATAGTATAAAACTAATCTTTAAATTATAGGACCTAAAGTCATAAGGCTTTAGGTCTATCATTTCTTATTTAGCCGTATTACTACTTTTTATTCTTCTAAACACTAGAAGTTGTGAGTGTAGAACTTGTTATCAATGTAGCTTCTAAAGAAATTGATATTGCTTTACTCGAGAAGAAGAGACTTGTTGAGCTAAGTAAAGAAAAAAGTAATCCGAAGTTTTCTGTAGGAGATATTTATCTGGGCCGGGTACGTAAAATAATGCCTGGACTCAATGCGGCATTTGTTGATGTCGGTTACGAGAAAGACGCATTTCTTCATTACCTTGATTTGGGTCCTCAGTTTCGATCATTGCAGAAGTTTTTAGAATTTGTGCTTTCGTCGAAAGGGAAAAACGTTTCAATGCAAAAGATGAGACGTGAAAAGGATATCGATAAGCATGGTAAAATTACTGATGTACTAAAAGGCGGACAATATATTCTTGTGCAAATTGCTAAAGAACCTATCTCTACAAAGGGACCTCGTTTGACCTCAGAGATTGCACTCGCTGGACGGAACACAGTATTGATCCCTTTTAATGATAAAGTTAACGTATCTCAGAAGATCACTTCAGAAGAAGAAAAGAAACGACTCAGAACACTTCTGAAAAGCATACGACCAAACAATTACGGTATCATTGTAAGAACGGTTGCCGAAAATAAAATGGTTAAAGTGCTCGATTCTGAGCTAAGAAATCTTGTAGTAAAATGGGAATCCGCATTTGAAAAAATAAGAGGCACCGTTCCTCCTGCAATCTTAATTAGCGAACTAAACAGAACCTCAGCAATTCTCAGAGATTTGCTCAATGTATCATTCAACAGCATCAATGTGAATGATGAAAACTTCTGCCGTGAAATAAAAGAATACATTAGCGAAATTGCTCCCGAGAAAGAAAAGATAGTTAATCATTACAAAGGTTCTACGCACATCTTTGAAAAATTTGGAGTTGAAAAACAAATAAAAGGATCATTCGGAAAAACTGTTTCTTTCAAAAGTGGGGCTTACCTGATTATTGAGCATACAGAAGCATTGCATGTTATTGATGTCAATAGCGGAAACAGATCGAAATCAGTAAATAATCAGGAAACTAATGCAATGGAAGTGAACCTGGCTGCTGTTGATGAAATTGCACGACAACTCAGACTTCGCGATATGGGAGGCATTATCGTTATCGATTTTATTGATATGCATTCGCATGACAATAAAAACAAGATCTTTGAAAGAATGAAGGAAGTTATGGAGGCAGACCGTACAAAGCATAGCATATTGCCTCTAAGTAAGTTCGGGCTGATGCAAATAACACGTCAAAGAGTAAGACCTGAAATGGATATCAATACTCGTGAGATGTGCCCAACCTGCTCAGGTACCGGAGAAATCTCACCAAGTATTTTGCTTGTTGAACGTATTGAAAACACACTGGCTGAACAAATAAGTACCAGCAAAATTAAAAGCGTCACTCTTAAGCTCCATCCTTATGTAGCAGCATACATTGAGAAAGGCCTGATCAAATCATTGAAGCGTACATGGCAAAAAAGATACAAATGCAAAATTAAGGTAGTCGCCACAAGTTCCTACGACTTTCTCCAATTCCAATTCTTTAATGAGCAGGGAAAGAAAATCTACTAACATTTATTTCCAAAAAAAATAGCCTGCTACCTGTAACTGTAAGAAATACTTTTTCTCACCGACAAATAATTCAATTGGTTTTGCTTAAATATATTAACGTATCTATATTTGTAGATATATAATGCCTGTGATTTTTTATAACTTTATAAATAAAATCTATTATGAAAAAGCATCTTCTAATAACTGTTTTCTTTACTACAAGCATATTTTCTTTGTGTGCCCAAATCTATAATCCTGTTAGCTGGAACTTTTCTTCAAAACAGTTGTCGGACGATACATACGAATTAAAATTTGATGCCAGGATTGAAAAAGGCTGGCACATGTACGGATTATCAATTCCTGATGGGGGACCAATTGCAACCTCTTTCAATTTCAGTGAGAATCCTGACATAGAATTCTTAAACCAGCTTGCTCCTGTCAAAAAACCTGAAATAAAATTTGATCCAACTTTCGAAATGGAAGTTGAATTGTTTGACCTGGGAGTTGGCTTCACGCAAAAGGTAAGGGTACTTTCAGATAAAAAAATTACACTTGATGGCTATGTGGAATTCATGGCTTGTGATGATGCAAAATGTCTTCCTCCAAAAGAAGAAAACTTTTCTTTTCAATTGATAAAGAAAACCTACTCTGCAAAATCAGAAACAGCCTCAGCTGATAAAGTAGTGATTACTGAAGATAGCAAGCTTGAAGATGACACCAACAGCAATGAAGACATCCTTGAAAAAGAACCTATTATTAATAAAGCATTTCTTGACGATTCTGATGAAAAAGATGATTCGCAGAGTTCACTTATGAGCTTATTTTTTATAGCATTCCTTGCTGGATTTGGAGCACTTCTTACTCCCTGTGTGTATCCAATAATTCCTCTTACAGTTTCCTTTTTTATGCGCGACACCAGTAAATCAAAGGCCATATTCAACGGTTTACTCTTTGGAATTTCAATCGTATTCATTTATACTCTTGTTGGATTTATTGTAGGCCTTTTGAAAGTTGACCTTGTAAGATTAATATCCTCACATTGGCTGCCTAACATCATCTTTTTTCTGATATTTATGGCACTTGCATTCTCCTTCTTCGGAATGTTTGAAATTACTCTTCCGGGAAGTTTATCGAACAAAATTGACGCACGAGCTGATAAAGGTGGCCTATTAGGACCCTTCTTCATGGCGCTTGCCACTGTGGTTATTAGTTTCTCCTGCACGGGTCCTATTGTGGGTGTTGTATTGGGCAGTGCACTTCAAGGGGAATTGCTCAGGCCAGTGGTTGGTATGCTTGGATTCTCCATATCCTTCGCTTTACCATTTACTCTTCTGGCCATCTTCCCAGGGTACATGAAAAACCTGCCTAAATCTGGAGGTTGGTTAAATTCAGTGAAAGTGTTTTTTGCATTTATATTGCTTGCTTTTTCTTTGGTCTTTATTACTAATTTAGGACTGGATTTTATTACCCGCGATATTATTCTGGCAATCTTAATTGTTATCTTTTTATTGCTAGGAATATATCTTCTAGGATTGATCAGATTCTCTCACGACAGTGAATTGAAGTTTATTTCTGTGCCCAGATTAATGTTGGCAATCTTTTCATTAAGTTTTGTTGTATACCTTATACCTGGATTATTTGGAGCCCCTTTAACAACCATATCTCCTTTTCTTCCTGCTGCTGAGACAACTCAATTTAATCTGTTAACTGCATCTTCATCAACAGATAATACTCAGGTAGAGAACTTAAAAGGAAATGTATGCATTGATTCTCCAAAATATTCTGATTTCCTGCAATTACCACTTCAGCTAAAAGCTTATTTCGATTACGAAGAAGCACTTGCCTGTGCAAAAGAATTGCAAAAACCTGTTCTGCTCGATTTTGCAGGGCACAGCTGTAAAAACTGTAAAAAAATGTATGCCGAAGTTTGGTCGGACAGAAGAGTACTCAGCAGCTTACAAAATGATTTTGTTATTGCAGTTCTATATACTGATGACAGAACAAAACTCACGGAATCTGACTGGGTAACTTCCAGCCTTGATGGAAAGGTAAAGAAGACACTAGGTAAGAAGTTTAATGATCTGCAGATTTCAAAATTCGGTTCTAATGCCTTACCTCTTTATTCAATTGTTGATCCGAATGGAGAAATATTAACGTCAGAAAAATATTACACCTACAGTTCAGATATTGATAGTTTTCTTCAATTTCTTAAAGAAGGATTAGATAATTTTAAGCAAGAATAAAATTTGTTAATCCTATCAATTGTCATTTATTTCTAATACTAATAATCGTAATTTTCTACTCTTGTTAAAACAAAGCATGATAGCTGACTGTTATTACTATGATATTGGTCATGTATCCTGATATTAGGGCATTTAATGTTTATAATTACTTAAGAAATTAATAACATTGGCATTATCAAATCTGTAACTTAAATGCTCATTATTTATATAAATAGCAATATATTTTCTAGTGGAAGCCAAGAAAGAAAAGAAAGTAATTGAGCTGGAAGAAGTTGTTGTAAAATTTGCCGGCGACTCTGGTGATGGTATGCAACTTACTGGTAGTCAGTTTTCCGACACCTCAGCTTTTGTGGGCAATGACCTCTCCACATTCCCTGATTATCCGTCTGAGATAAGAGCTCCCGAAGGAACAATAGCCGGAGTATCTGGCTTTCAGGTGCATATTGGGAAGAAAGAAATTATGACTCCCGGTGACCAGGCTGATGTATTGGTCGCAATGAATCCGGCAGCTCTTAAAGCAAATCTTCGTTGGCTGAAGAACGGAGCAACAATCATTATCGATATTGATAATTTTGATAACAAACATTACAAAAAGGCAGGTTATGAGGAAGACCCTATGCATGATGGGAGTCTTGAAGGTTATAATGTTATAAAAGCCCCTATCACCAGCTTAACAAGAGCAACAGTTTCAGAATATCAGATTGATCTGCACACAGCCGATAAGATGCGAAATCAATTTGTTGCAGGTATGCTGTATTGGATGTTTAACCGTGATATTAAAATTGGGGAGGGTTTTCTTAGAGATAAGTTTAAAAAGAAACCTGCACTTAGAGATGCTAACATAACTGTTCTACGCTCAGGGTATAATTACTCTGAAACTATGGAAGCTTTTGCAATTACTTTCATGATAAAACCCATTGCGGAGCAAAAAGGTTTGTTCAGAAACATAACGGGAAATCAGGCTGCAGCCTGGGGTTTGCTCGCTGCAGCGGAAAAGGTAGGAAAAAAATTATTCTTAGGATCTTATCCAATCACTCCTGCTACAGAAATACTGCAGGAATTGGCAAAAATGAAGAGTTTAAATGCCATTACTTTTCAAGCTGAAGATGAAATTGCAGGAATCTGTTCATCCATTGGGGCATCTTATGCCGGATGTCTTGCAGTAACATCTACTTCTGGTCCGGGTCTGGCTCTTAAAGGTGAGGCTATTGGTCTTGCAGTAATAACAGAACTACCTCTTGTAATCATTAACGTTCAAAGAGGGGGCCCTTCTACTGGTCTACCCACCAAAACAGAGCAAACAGATTTGCTGCAATCATTGTATGGAAGAAATGGTGAAAGTCCGTGTGTGGTTATTGCTCCCTCCACACCAGCCAATTGTTTCGATTTTGCCTACCATGCAGCCAAAATTGCAATTGAACATATGACTCCTGTTATTTTACTGTCAGACGGTTATCTTGCAAATGGTTCGGAATTATGGCCTATACCAAAGACAGAGGACATGATGCCAATTAAAGCTCAGGAGGTAGAAGATAACGACAAGTATTACCTCCCATACCATCGTGAACCAAACAAACTTTCCAGATATTGGGCTGTACCTGGTCAGAAAGGTCTACGGCACCGGATTGGAGGACTTGAGAAAGCCGATGTAACAGGAGAAGTATCGCATGACCCTCTGAATCATGAAATCATGGTCCTTACGCGTAATGAGAAGGTTGAGCGTGTTTCAGATTATATACCTGAACAGAGTATTTATGGCAAAAAACGTGGCGATCTTCTGGTTATCGGATGGGGAGGAACTTATGGAGCTCTGAATACAGCAGTAAAAGAGCTGCAGGATGTAGGTAAAAGCATTTCTCTTGTTCAGTTTAATTATATCAATCCCCTGCCCAGAAACACCAGGCAAATTCTGAAAGGATTTAAGAAAAGAATTGTATGTGAATTGAACCTTGGTCAGTTTGCGCTTTATCTTCGATCAAAGTATCCCCAATTTGACTATATACAATACAATAAAGTGCAGGGCTTGCCTTTCATGATTTCTGAATTGAAATATAAATTTAATGAAATACTGGAGGAGATTTAACCATGGCATTTGAAACAGCAGCACCTTTAATAACACCACAAGATTTCGATCTCGACACTGAGGTAAAATGGTGCCCCGGATGCGGAGGACATGCTGTTCTTTCCGCCGTCAAAAAAGCTTTACCATATACAGGAGTGCCAAAAGAAAAAGTGGTTTTTGTATCTGGAATAGGATGTTCAAGCAGATTTCCATATTACATCAATACCTATGGATTTCATAGTCTACACGGGCGTGCACCTGCTATTGCTTCCGGAATAAAGGTTTCAAATCCCGATCTCAGCGTTTGGATAATTACCGGCGATGGAGACTCAATGGCCATTGGAGGCAATCATTTTATACATATTTTAAGAAGAAATATTGATGTAAATATTCTACTGTTCAACAACAAAATTTATGGCCTCACAAAAGGGCAATACTCTCCTACCACTCCTATGGGGAGTATAACAAAAACCTCTCCTGAAGGAACAATAGAAAATCCATTTTTACCCGGTGAGCTGGCAATGGGTGCTCAGGGTACTTTTTATGCCCGTGTTGTGGATAATAATCCTAAAATGATGTTTGAAGTCTTTAAAAAAGCTGCTCAACATAAAGGAACATCATTAGTAGAGATCTTACAGAACTGTATTATTTTCAATAACCAGGTACATGCAGATATTACCGGTAAAGATGTTAGGGACGACAACCAGATCTACCTGGAACATGGGAAACCAATGATATTTGGAAAAAACAGAGACAAAGGGATCATACAAAGCGGATCAAAATTTGTTGTTGTAAAAATTGGAGAAAATGGAATACGCAAAGAAGATATCCTGGTTCACAACGTCCACAACCCTGATGATACCAGTCATTATATGCTTTCCCGGATGACTCATCCCGACTATCCTGTGGCAATGGGCGTTATCAGGGAATGGAAAACCGGAGTTTACGAAAATATGTTGTATAAACAGATCAAAGAGGCAAAGAAAAAATCTAAGATCCAGACTGTAAATGATCTCTTACGCAGTGGAAATACATTCAAAATAGACTAAGGATCTGGCTAATTATTCCGGCTTATAACATTATTCTTCTGAAAAGATTGGTATTTTACTGAATATTCAGAAATTAGTGTATCCATTTCCATAAAACATGGCCAAAAATCAAAGCAATAATAAGGATATCAACTTCATCAATCTTCCGGATACTTCCTTTAACCTTCTTATGCAAAGACGTATCAGAAAAGTACTGGTAATTTGCAGTCAGTATGATTTTTACATGCTGGAGGAAGACGGAAGAATCGATGAGCATATTTTTAATGAATATGTATCTCTAAATCTAAGGTATCCTCCTGTTTTTATACATGCCGATTCAGCGAAAAAAGCCGCCGGAATATTAAAAAATGATGACATTGATTTGATAATAGAAATGTTAAGTATTGGTGATACTGATGCTTTTCAGCTGGCAAAACAACTCAAAAAGGATTATTCAGATATACCAATCGTTGTTTTAACACATTTCTCCCGTGAGGTATCAATAAGATTAGAAAAAGAGGATCTCTCAGCTATAGATCATGTTTTTTGCTGGCTTGGAAATCCCGATATTTTTCTTGCGATTATTAAACTTATTGAAGATTCAATGAATGCCGCTAATGACATTCTTAAGGTTGGTGTGCAATCAATATTACTTGTTGAAGACTCCATTCGCTTCATTTCATCTTATCTTCCAAATCTTTACCGGATTATTCTTGAACAATCAAAAGAATTTGTGAAAGAAGCTCTTAATGAGCATCAACAAATGCTTAGGAGAAGAGGCAGACCAAAAATCTTGCTTGCACGAAATTACAAAGAAGCCATTTCTACCTATGAAAACTACAGAGGTCATGTACTGGGAATAATATCGGATGTGAGTTATAAAATTGCTCCGGATAAACGGGACACCAAGACACGTACTGGTCTGAAATTTTGTAAATACGTACAAAATGATGATATCAATATTCCATTTCTATTGCAGTCATCTGATGTTTCAAACAAATCTATTGCCCAGCGAATGGAAGTGGGATTCCTCTATAAATATTCAAAAAACCTTTCCAATGAGCTTCGGGATTATGTACTTAAAAATTTTGGATTTGGAGAATTTGTTTTTATAGATCCAAAAACGCAAAAAGAATGCTGCGTTGCCCCCAACCTGAAATCTCTGCAGGAGCTTATCTTAAGTGTGCCTGATGATTGTATTGAATACCATACAAAAAGAGACGATTTTTCAAAATGGCTCAATGCCCGTGCTTTATTTTCCATTGCCAAAAGATTCAAGGAAAGACAGTTTGATGAATTTCAAGGACCGGAAGGAGTACGTAACTTCATTTACAAGAGCATAACCAGTTTCAGACTAAGCAAAGCCCGAGGCATAATTGCTGAGTTTGACAGGAGCAAATTTGATGAATACTTGTTTTTTTCAAGAATTGGCGAAGGAAGCCTTGGAGGAAAGGCCCGGGGACTTGCATTTATGACATCAGTGTTAAAGAAAGAAAATTTAGATGCCAAATATCCTGGGGTAAATATTTCTGTTCCACCAACAGTAGTTCTTACTACTGATGTGTTTGAAGAGTTTATGCAAAAAAATGAACTCTATGCTATTAGCTTGTCATCACAAAACGATGCAGAAATTCTGAAACATTATATTAAGGCAGAATTCCCTGAAAAAATTAAAAAAGACCTTCTTGCTATTGCTTCAATAGCAGAAAATCCGATTGCTGTGCGTTCTTCTAGTAAGCTTGAAGATTCATTGTATCAGCCATTTGCTGGAATCTACAATACCTTTATGGTACCACCACATAAAAAACCGGAGACCGCAGCCCGAATGCTTGAGCAAGCCATTAAAAGTGTATATGCATCAGTATTTTTTAAGGCAAGCAAAGACTATATAACAGCTACTTCAAACCTGATTGATGAGGAAAAAATGGGAATCATACTTCAGCCGGTTTGTGGCAACAACTATTCCGGACACTTCTATCCTACCCTTTCAGGTGTTGCACGATCAATCAATTATTATCCCATTGGAAAAGAAACTTCTGCTGATCCGATTATGAATTTGGCATATGGACTGGGAAAACAAATTGTTGATGGAGGAACATCCCTGCGCTTCTGTCCAAAGTATCCCAAAAATATAATTCAATTGTCATCAACAGAACAGGCAATGAAGGATAGTCAGAAGTATTTCTTCGCTATAGATATGGATCCAAAACACTTCAAAGTCTCAATAGATGATAAAATAAATCTCTTACGTCTTAAAATTAAGGAAGCGGAAAATGATAAATCAATGCAATTTGCTGCATCAACTTACGATTATGAAAACAATACAATTATTGATGGAACATCTTCTTCGGGAAAGAGAATTATCACTTTCTCAAATGTATTGAACCACAATAGTTTTCCATTATCGGATATTGTAAATGACATGTTGGATATTAGCACTCAGGCCCTGAATAACCCTGTTGAAATTGAATTTGCAGCTAACCTTGATACTCCTGAGGGCGAACCTAAGGTATTTAATTACTTACAAGTCAGGCCTATTGTAAGCAATGAAACAGGCCTTATAACGGAACTATCTGAAATTCCTGAAAAAGATATTATCCTTTCTTCCAACAGGGCCATGGGAAACGGTCGGATTAATGATGTGAAAGATCTGGTTTATGTAAGAATGGACAAATTTGATAAATCAAACAATGCAAAAATTGCGCTTGATATAGAAAGAATAAATAATATACTAGCAGAAGAAAACAGGAATTATATCCTTGCGGGACCAGGAAGATGGGGTTCCAGCGATCCATGGCTGGGTATTCCTGTTAAATGGGCACAGATATCATCAGCCCGCATAATAGCTGAAATTGGGCTGGAAAATTACAAGGTTGATCCCAGTCAGGGGACTCATTTCTTTCATAACCTAACCAGTTTTGGGGTTGGCTACCTCACTATCAATACTGGAATTGGAGAGGGAATCTACAATTCAGCTTACCTTGATTCATTGCCTGCAGAATATGAAAGCGAATACCTGAGACATATTCATTTCAGAAAAGCACTTAGAATTGAAATAGACGGGCGAAATACAAAGGGCATTGTTTGCAAACCCTGATCCTGAAATTTGTGTATTGTTTTTTGAAACCAAAATACCCTGAACTTGTAAGCTCTGTTCTGGTAAATACTAATTATTCTGTTGCTCCTAATCTGATTATAAGCCCAGCAGAAATGTCTACCTGAAGAATTATGGTACCGCCAAATGCTTTTGCCGGTCCGTCGCCCAATTCTTTCATGGCTCCGAGCAGAAAATAGTTTGAAGCAACATCTTTTTCATCGGGGTTGTAATCGGGAATCTTGGGATAAAATTTCATTTTTGAATCGGAACGACTCCATGAAAATTCTCCTGTTAAATTCCGTCCTAGAGGTACACTTAAAGTAACACCATAGCTTGCATTATCATCCACCTTAATATCCCCTTCATAAAAATATGCTCTGTCTCCAAAATGGTATCCAAATGTTGGCGTAAGGTCAACATAATTTATTTGTCCAAATGCATGAACAGATAATGTCGTAACTACAGCTAATGGAATTATTTATTATCTGGTATTGGATATACAGACTAATTTAAGAAAAGTATAATTATTTATATAGTAAAGGATATTTTGCAGGATTTACTTCATGCATTGAATCATAAACAGCATCAAAAACGTTTTCAGCATTTGGATTGGAAAAATAATCCCCGTCTCTTGCATATGCTGGTCGGTGATCCATAGCAGTTAAGGTTTTTGGTTCTGCATCGAGGTAACGATACCCTTTTTGTTCTTCAAGGACTTTTTGCATCATATATGCTGTTGCACCACCGGGAACATCCTCATCAAAAAACAATATTCTGTTTGTTTTCTTAATCGATTCAACAATTGTCTCATTGATATCAAAAGGAAGTAATGTCTGCACATCTATCAGTTCAGCACTAATGTCAAACTCTTTCAGTTGTATTACAGCATCTGAGGCAATGCGAACACATGAACCATAAGTAACAATTGTGATGTCAGTTCCTTCTGTAAGAACCTCAGGTATGCCAAGAGGAACGCAATATTCACCTATATTTTCAGGCATGAATTCTTTCAGCCTATACCCTATCAGTGGTTCAATTACCAAACCCGGATCATAAGCCTTAAGAAGTGTATTGTAAAATCCTGCTGCCTGTGTCATGTTTCTTGGTGTGCAAACAAATACACCGCGTATTGAATTAATGATCATACTTAAAGGTGAACCGGCATGCCAGATGCCTTCAAATCTATGGCCCCTTGTGCTTATAATTAAAGGGACGATCTGACCGCCAACGGTCCGCCAATGAGTTGTGGCCAAATCATCGCTGATTGTTTGTAAAGCATACAATAAATAATCAAAATATTGTATCTCGGCAATTGGTCTGAATCCCCGCAATGCTAATCCAATGCCTTTACCTATTATTGAAGTCTCACGAATTCCTGTGTCAAAAATCCGGTGCTCACCATATTTTTCCTGCAAACCGGCATATGTTTGATTTACACCACCTATTTTCCCAACATCTTCACCAAAAGCCACCAGGAGAGGATACTTCTCGAAAAGTTTATCGAAATTTTTATTAATTATTTCTCTTCCCGGAACTTCAGAAGAAGTTTTTGAAAATAAAGGCTTTATTTCGTCAACATTTAGCGCTGAATACTGGTTTTCCACGTGCAGGAAAGCGTTATACTGCTCATATTTATCTACAAAACGTTTATTAAACCAGACCGAAAGATCATTTTTCAGTGATTTCTGCTGAGAGCAATCTTTGCAGATAAAACGAAGTATTTTCTTTGCATTGCTGATATTATCCTTTCGAATTGGTGCTTTTATGTTTCGCAGATTCTTTGTAATAAGGGCAATCTTATCAAGCTTATCCTTCTTACAAAGACAGTTCTTATTCTCAATAATTCTCAGAAGCTCATCCCTCTCTTTCAGAATTGGAGCCTGGTATAACTTCCATCCTTCTGTTTTTGCTTTTTGAACATCATCCAGTGATTCTTCTTCAATTGATCTAAGTTCTTTTACAGTAGCTATTTTATGCTCAAGAATCCAATCCTTCATTCTAGCTATACAATCGAATTCCTTTTCCCAATTCAGGCGTTCTTCCGATTTATACCTCTCGTGCGAACCAGAAGTTGAATGGCCTAATGGTTGCGTGATTTCATCGATATGGAACAAAACAGGGATATGTTCTTTTCTACTTCTGGAAATTCCCTCAGAGAATAATTTGCACAGACCAGGATAATCCCATCCTTTTCCCCGGTAAATCAAAATGCCATTGGTTCCATTTTTTTTCTCAAATCCTTTCAGTGCTTCAGATATTGAGGATTTAAGTGTCTGGTATTTCTTTTCTACAGATATGCCATATCCATCATCCCAAACAGCCACAGCAAGAGGAATTTGCTTCACCGCAGCTGCATTCATGACTTCAAAAAAATGTCCTTCTGATGTACTTGCATCTCCTATTGTACCAAAGACAACTTCATTGCCCTTGTCTGTAAATTTCTTATTGGAATGAAGTTCTTTGTTTTCCCGGAATAGTTTTGAAGCAAGCGCCAAACCAAGCATTCGGGGCATTTGACCAGCAGTTGGAGAAATATCTGCTGCAGTATTTGGCTGCTGCATAAGATTCAGCCAGTTTCCTTTTTCATCAATATTTCTTGTGCCAAAATGATTATTGAAAGACCTGCCTCCGTGCGATGGATTGTGTTTTATGTCTGTTGCTCCGTAAAGTTGGGTAAAAAATTCCTGTAGAGTATACATTCCAGCTGCCAGCATAAACGTCTGATCACGGTAATACCCTGAACGCCAGTCTCCGTTCTGAAAATTCTTTGCCATGGCAATTTGGGCAATTTCTTTCCCATCACCGAAAATTCCAAACTTGGCCTTTCCGTTCAATACCTCTTTACGACCGGCAATACTTAAATTTCTGCTTTGATTTGCCAGCAGATAATCCGCAAGTACTTCCTTCTTAAAATCCTGAAATGATAATTTAGATAACTCTTTCTCGACAACAGGCATTGGATATTCTTCAATTTTATTCAAAAATATAATACACACAGCAGTTGTGCAATGATACTAACAGAATATATTGGGATTAGTTTTAATTCAAAAGAAATTCTGTTTGTTAATTTGCTAATTACTAATTTTAAGGCATGAAAATTTTCCTCATAGCTGTGATTCTAATCGCAATAGCCTTCGTTGCCTTAGGAATAAGTATTTTTTTTCGTCGCAACGGGAAATTCCCGGAAACTGAGATAGGAAAAAACAAAAAGATGCGTGAGCTGGGTATTTATTGCATAAAATGCGAAGAAAGAAAAGACTGGAACAGACGTAAAAAGAATAAAATATCTAAAATACGGCCCGAAAAATTGAAGCTCGACCTTTCACGTATGGGCTAAACTATTTGGCATTTCACCTGTTACCCTTATAAATCAATATTTATGATTATTAAAGTTTTCCTTATTGCAGTTATACTGCTTGCAATATCCATGTTGGGAATTGGATTGAAAATCTTGTTTAAAAGAACTTCAAAACAAAATGCAAATTGTGAGGACAATAATGATTTCAACAAGAACATAGGCTGTGGTTGTGGCGCTGGTCTTTGTCATCCAATTAACGAAGCAGAATAGAGACAATAATTTCACTACTCAAATCCTACATGGGCATACAAATAATTTAATATGTTATTTCTTCAATAATCTCATAGTGCTGTGAACATTCATCGTGTCTCAACAATACTTGCCTTGCTTTATCAGGTACATATGATTTCTCATAATCATCTCCGACAAAATCTTTAATAGCTTCAAATGAATCAAATAACATTATAGTGATAAACTCTACTTCCTCCTCTAAAACTCTTTTCAGGAGAGAAATTTTTCTGTAGCCCTTAATATTTTTTCTTTCAATGGATGGGAAGACTTCAGTCTTCAATAGGTTTTCATAAATATTAGCATTCTTGTGTGTAGTCCATCCATGCCAAATTCTTGATATCATAAAAATTAAATTTTAGGATTATTATGAATATGAAATTAGATTGGAAGTTCTTTTTCAATAAAAGCAATTCCATAATTCTTCAGTTCCTTCAAAACAGGATTGTAAATTTCCTTCACAGTAGGTATAAAAACACCTCTTGTCTTGATCTCTCCATTCAGGATGAGCTTTGCTGCAATACCGAGAGGCAAACCTACAGTTTTGGCCATTGCAGTTTTTTTCATGTTTTCTCCTATAACTCCCAGCGAAGAAGTAAGTATTACCGGAGTATCGGTCTCTTGCTTCTTGTAGCTTATTCTGTGCCACATTACAACCATATCTTTATCCTCAGGCTCTAATTTCCACTTCCGATTCAAAATATGCTGAAGGATTTGTGCAGGAGATGCATTTTTTATTCCTATCCGGGTATCATCAAATATTCCCAGCCATTTGAGTTTTCCAATGATGCTTGAGTCCTGGTCGATATGCATATAGTGGTAAAGTTTCAGTTCGACTGAGTCTCCCTTACTATAGTATAGGAAAGAATTGATGAATTCCCGGTATGTCATATTTTCAGAATTGTCCATGATATAACTATCGTCAGTGGCACCTAATTGCACAAAAACATTCCATGCACGGCAAAACCCCGGTCTGCGAAGAGTTCCCCTGTAAATGGTAGGAATTCCCTGCAGCTTATATTTTTCAATGTACTTCATGGAATCGCGGTTGGCATAGCCCTCAAACTTACCGAATTGATCAATCTCAATAATTTCGGTACGCCGAAAAAGTCGGTAGTAGGGAATGTATTTGATCTTACCCTCCTGGATAAATTTAGCAGGCCCTTCCGATCCTGCCCTCACCACCTTCTCAGGATTCCATGAAAACTTATAATGCCAGGGATTATTATCTGATTCGGAAGCCACAAGTCCGCCGGTAAATGATTCAAATCCTGTCAACTGATGTCCTTCATTTTTGATTCTATCTAGCAATTGCATGGCCGACATATGATCTATCCCCGGGTCAAGGCCCATTTCATTCAGGAACAGAATATTCTTTGCCTTTGCCTCATCATGCATTGCCTTTACCTCCGCAGATTCATAGGAAGCAGTTAGCAGAGATTTTGCATGCTTCAAACAGGATCGGACCATAAAGATATGGAAATCTGCAGGGAGCATAGAAATCACTATATCAGAATTCTGTATTGCTCTATCTCTAGCCTCTTCATTAAAAATATCCAATTCCAAGGCTTTTGTATTTGGTCCAATTTTATCATTAATGGCATGAAGATCTCTGTCGGCAACTGTTAATTGCCAGTCATATTTTTGAGCTTCCTCTTCAAGGTATTGAATAAGGTAAATGCTTGATAAGCCAGTTCCGGTAATGAGAATTTTTTTCACTTGATTGCGTAAGATTAATTAAACTTCCTTGTTATATAGTTGATATAAGTTTCCTTTTTTTAACCGCAAACTTCGCTAAGAAGTCGCAAAGCACACAAAGGTTCTAAAATCTACTCATAAATACTTTGTGATCTTTGCGAAAGCTTTGCGTTCTTGGTGGTTTTTTTAAGACAATTCAATTATACATTAAATTCTATTCCTTGTGCCAATGGAAGATCCTTGCCATAGTTAATGGTATTGGTTTGTCGGCGCATATAAGCCTTCCATGCATCAGAGCCTGATTCACGACCCCCACCTGTATCTTTTTCGCCGCCAAATGCTCCTCCAATTTCAGCTCCCGAAGTACCTATGTTGATATTCGCTATGCCACAATCTGAACCTTCATGCGATAAGAATTTTTCCGTTTCCAGTATGTTGGTTGAGAACATAGCAGAAGATAATCCCTGTGGTACATCATTGTGTATTTCAATAGCTTCCTTAATAGATGAATATTTTATCAGGTATAAAAGCGGTGCGAAGGTTTCCTCCTGGACAATGTCAAATTTATTTTCAACCTCAGCAATACATGGCACAACATAACAACCAGAAGCATACTCAGCTCCTTCCAGAACTGAGCCACCATAAATAATTTTGCCACCCTCATTTTTAACTTTTTCAATGGCTTCAAGAAAGACATCCGCTGCCCCTTTATCAATAAGTGGACCTACCAGGACAGAGGGATCTAAAGAACTCCCGATGTTTATGTTTTTGTATACACTACACAGTTTTTCTTTGAAAGCTTCATATATGGAATCATGAATAATAATTCTTCTTGTTGAAGTACATCGTTGTCCACAAGTTCCTACTGCTCCAAAAACAACCGCCCGCAGTGCCATTTCCTGATCGGCATCTGGTGTGACAATTATGGCATTATTTCCTCCTAGTTCGAGAATGGTCTTTCCCAGTCGGGTACCAACAATTTCCCCAACCCTTCTACCGATGCGCGTTGAGCCGGTAAATGAGATGAGGGAAATATTCCTGTCAGCAAACAGGTCATCACCAAGGTATTTTGAACTTGTAGCAACCAGGTTAAGTACACCTTCCGGAACATCATTCTTCTTTAAAACATCGGCAACAATTTTATGAACGGCAATTGCACACAAAAGTACTTTTGAAGAGGGTTTCCAAACAACAACATCTCCACATACAATAGCAATCATTGCATTCCAGGCCCAAACGGCAACAGGAAAATTAAATGCCGATACTACACCCACAATACCAAGTGGATGATACTGGTCGTACATTCTGTGCTGCGATCTTTCCGAATGCATTGTAAAACCGCATAACTGACGTGATTGTCCAAGGGCGAAATCGCAGATATCTATCATCTCCTGGACTTCCCCTAATCCTTCCTGGTAAATTTTCCCCATCTCCCAGGATACCAATTTTCCAAGAGGCTCTTTAAATTTTCTCAATTCATTGCCAATCTGACGTACTACTTCACCACGAGCAGGAGCAGGAACCATTCGCCATTTCTTAAACGCTTCCTTTGCTGTGGAAATCACTGTATGATAATCATCCAATGTTGCCTGTCTAATGCCTGCTATTTTGTTCCCGTCAACCGGAGAAGTTGAATTGAGTATATCTCCTAAAGGTTCTCCCCATGCAGTACCGGTACATAATCCTGTATTTACTTTGCTTATGCCAAGCTTTATTAATGCTTCCTGAATGCCGTAGTCTTGTGCCATTGTTTATTGTGTTTAATTAGACTATTATTCTTCCTTATACTGATAATTATGGTAATGTATAATATTCCGTGCCTGACACGGAATCCAGATATATTTCTCTGGATTCCTGCCTGCTCAGGAATTTCAGCCAGATTTACCTTTTATCCACTTTACCAATCCTCCTGCCTCTAAAATTTCCTTTAATTTAGCAGGAAGCGATTGAATATCAAATTCTTTTTTGTTTATTATAAGTTTATTTAATTTCAAATCAAGCTCAACAATATCTCCCGGTAAATAAGCTTCAACAGCTTCAGGGAAAACAAGCAGAAGCAGTCCCTGGTTGAGTGCTGAGCGAAAAAAGATTCTGGATGCTGATTTTACAATTACTGCTTTTATCCCGACATTTACCAATCCTACGGAAGGATGCTCCCGCGAACTGCCGCAACCAAAATTCTCTCCACAGATAATAATATCACCTTTCTTTACTTTTTCAGAAAAGCTATTGTCAAATCCCTTGAACAAATGAGGAACAATTTTTTCTGGCTCCGAACTGCTTATCTCATAGGTAAGGCTACCAGCGAACATTTGATCTGTATTTAGATTATCTACATCGTGATAATCCCAGACATTGCCTATCCTTCTGTTTTCATTTGAAGATATTTCTATAGTTTGCGTTTGTTTTTTCTTAAAAGGAAAAATCGAGTTTTCTTTAGCATTTCGAGGAGAAGTAATTTCACCTTTTATTGCCGATTTTGCCACTGTTGCCGGCGATGCCAGGTAGATCGAAGCATTTTTATTGCCCATACGTCCAAGAAAATTCCTGTTTGCTGTTGAGATCACAGTACATCCATCGGCAGGAATGCCTTGTCCTGTGCCAAGACAAGGTCCACAAGACGGGGATAAAATATTTGCTCCTGCCTTAATAAATATTTCCAGAAGACCTTCCTTCATTGCCTGAAGATATATTTCTTTTGAAGCAGGTAATACCAAAAGTTGAAGTCCGGGTTTTACTTTTTCCCCTTTGAGAATATTTGCGGCAACCCTCAAATCTTCCATTCTGCCGTTTGTACAGGTTCCTATCAGTGCCTGATCAATTTTTTGTCCAACTACCTCATCAACAGTTTTAATATTGTCAACGTGATGAGGACATGCAAGCAAAGGAACAATATCCTTTAAGTCGATCTCAATATGTTTTTTATAATTTGCGCCTTCATCTGCCCAAACACCCTTGATTACTTCAGAAAAATAATCATCCAGAACAGCATCCGGAGGAAAAACAGCATTTTTTGCTCCCATCTCTGAAGCAAGATTTGCGATTGTCATACGATCTTCTACAGAGAGGGTTTTGATCCCCTCACCATGATATTCAATTGACATGTAATCTGCTCCGCTTGATCCAATCATGCCCATTATATACAAGGCAATATCTTTTGCGTATGCGCCATCCTTAAGTTTTCCGGCAAGACTGATCTTGAAAGTTTCAGGCACCCTGAACCAGGTTTCACCGTTTTTCCATAAGCCAGCCGTTTCGGTCCGGTCAATTCCTGTGGCAAAGGCATTTAATGCGCCCGCAGTGCAGGTATGACTATCGCTGCCAACAACAATCATTCCAGGTCGGGCATAGTTCGACATTAGCTGATGACAGATTCCATCACCAACATCGTGAAACCGCGATACTTTCTGACTGACAGCAAATTTTCGGATCTGCTGGTAATCATTTGCCAGCTTGCTGCTTGTAGGAGGAGCATTGTGATCGAGCACCAGAAGCAGCCTATCGGGATTAGTCAGGTTTTCGCCTCCCATTTTAGTGAAAATTTTCTCAATGCTCGAGGTATTATCATGTGATAAAATAATATCCGGACGGGCAAAAACAATCGTTCCTGCATCTGCCTTAAATATCTTCTCTACAAAGGTTTTGCCTGCCATCTGTGCTTTAATTTTTGCTTTTGTGATTCTTTGAGACTTAGTGGCTTTGTGGCTAATAATTTTTTGCCACAAAGGCACTAAGTTTCACTAATTCTACAATTTCAATAAATCCCCTCTCTTATATATTGTCAACTGCACCTCTGAAAACTTTCCTATTTCAGCTGACTTATTATTTCTAAGGTTAGTGATCAATCCACTTTCCAGATCAATCCTAATCCTGTCTCTCTGACGAAGCTCCAAGGGCCCGATATTCTTATAGGTTAAAACCGGGAAACCAGCATTAATAGCATTCCTCTCATAAATAGCTCCAAATGATTGAGCAAGGATAGCCTTACTTTTTAGTGCCTTAAAACAATCGACTGCCTGTTGTCGTGAACTACCAGCTCCAAAATTTCTTCCTGTAACGATAATATCGCCGGGTTCCGATTTTTTGGCGTAATCCTCCCATCCCTGCAAATTCCCGAAGGTATATTGTCCCATTTCTTCCATTTTCGTTACTGAAAGATGCTTATTGTGATAGATCATGTCAGTGTCTATGTTATCCTGGTCAATGATTCTGACTTTGCCCTCAAGAATAGTATCAAAAACAGCACTGTTCACTTTTTCGCTGTCATCGGTTTTTGTGTCGGCCATATGTTTTGTCGCTACAAATACTGAGGGTGTGTCAGGCATTAATTCGCGTGTAGTAATATGTCCTGCAATGGCTGAAGCAGCTGCCACTGCCGGTGATACCAAATAAACCTCACCTTTTCCCTGTTTTCCTGCGAAGTTTCTGTTTCCGGTGCTTACGGTCTTTTCGCCGGGTCCGTTTTGTCCGATCTGCCCTGATGCACAGCCGGCACAACCAGCATTACCAACCAATGCTCCGGCGTTTTTGAATATTTTAATGATCCCTTCATCCAGGCATTGGTTCCAAATCTCATCGGTTGCAGGGACAATTTTCAGCATCACCCCGGGAGCAATCTTCTTTCCTTTTAAAATATCAGCTGTTACTCGCATATCTTCCATGCGCCCATTGGTGCAGCTGCCAATGAAAGCCGAATCAATTTTAGTACCCTTAACATTTATAACAGGAAGTACATCATGCGGTTTTCCGGGAAGGGAGATGGCCTGGAAACATTGTAACAGATCAAATGTGAAAGTCTTGATATAGGAGGCATTTTCATCGGCATATATTCCTTCACATGTTTTGCCCGATTGTTTCTTACAATACGCAAGAATTTTGTCGGAAGGCGGAATAAACAAAGCAATAGCACCCAATTCAGTGGCCATCGAAGATATGGTAATGCGTTCATCCAGGCAAAGCTTCTGAATCTCATCGCCTTCCAGTTCAATGGAATATCCGAGCAGGCTGTTTGCCCCGAATTCTCTAAGCAGGTTCAGGATGATGTCTTTTGCCTGTAAACCCTCAGGTCTCTTACCTGTAAGGGTGATCTTTACCGATTCCGGGACCTTGAACCACACCGATCCTCTTGACCAGGCTGCTGCAATATCACGATCGCCCATGCCTTGTCCGAAAGCACCAATTGCTCCCAGAATATTCGCATGTGAATCGGTTGAAACAACAGTGGAACCAGGAACAGCCAGTCCCTTATCAATCGCCAGATGTGTACCAATGCCGCTGTTAATATCAAATACGGGAATGTTATGATCCCGTGCATACAACCTGCATATTTGCTGATTGGCTGCATATTGCTGATCAGATCCTGTAGGATTGCAATCGAATGTGAAGTAGGTCCTGGCACTGTCATCCAATACCAGCCTGTTATCCTTCAAATTCTTCACTACATTGGCTCCCCCAAAATCTCTTGCCAGGCGGACATCGATTTTCACATCGACAATTTCACCCGGAGTGACCTGCGTTTTCCCGGCATGCGATGCAAGAATCTTTTCAATGACGGTCAAGCCCATAATCCATTATTTTAGTCGTTCTTTAAAAGGCAAAAATGTCATAAAATCGGCATGGTGTACAATGTAAGCTTCTGTACTTCTTTTCACCATATCGCCTTCGCCTGCATGAGCGGCAATGATATGACATACCTCCACCGGAACTCCGCATTCTTCAGCAATAGAAACCCCGGAGAAAGGGTGACGCAGGTATTTTCCATAATTTCCCTGAATTGCATTTCCTTTTTCATCGAGCTCATACTCCAGCAATTTCCCAACATCGCACAGGATCGCTCCTGATATCAACACATCCATATTTACCGGCAATTCATCTTTAAAAAATTCTTTCATTTTCAAACCACTTTCCCGTGCAATATGCACCACTGCTCTTTTGTGATCCATAAAACTAACTTTAAGTTTGGGGCCGCAAAGAAGAGTAAATGGAATATGCAGCAAATCGGCTGCGGACAATACAGATCGCTGCAATGCCAATTGCCAGGTTTTTCCTGTTTTTTCTTTTAAGTCATCGTCTTCTATCCAGTCAAGTTCCGGCCATATGGATTGTATATCTTTCATTACACTAGTTGTTTAATTTCTGTATAATAGCATCAGCCATATGTTGAGTTGAAGCTGCACCATTCATAATAACATCTGGCTTCCCCTGCATTTTCATCATATCGTACGTACGTACTTTTCCCTCCAAAATAACTTCAGCAATGGCTTTCCTTATTTTTGTTGATATTTCATGTTCAGCTATATAATCAAGCATCATACATGCAGAGGCAATCATGGCTATGGGGTTGACTATAGAAACATCATAATCGGCATATTTTGGAGCTGATCCGTGAGTGGGTTCGAATACGGCTATTTTATCTCCTATATTCGCACTACAAGCAAAGCCTAAACCTCCAATCAGTCCGGCAAAACCGTCTGAGACAATATCACCAAACATATTTCCTGCCACAATAACACCATAGTCCTCAGGATTTTTCGTCAGCCACATCATCTGAGCATCAATGTTTGTATTCCATAGTTCTATTTGCTGATAATCTTTTTGGATCTCCTTAGCCATTCTGAACATCATGCCTGAAGTTTCGCGTATTACATTGGGCTTTTCACAAACCGTAACTGATTTATAGCCGTACTGATCAGCAAAAGAAAATGCCGCGCGCAGAATTCTTTCTGTAGCTTTTTTTGTAAATATTCTTGTTGAAATGGCCAGCTCATCAGCAGGTACTGAACCAAAATTCTTTACAAACTTAGGATGTGTCATCAGGGCATCATGAACTTGCTTGTTGGGATTATGCCATTCTACACCTCCATACAATCCTTCAGTATTTTGTCTGAAAATCACTACATCGATCTCAGGTTCTTCAATGACATTTCCTTTCCCCCGCCGGACAAAATTCAATGGATTTCCTTTATAAGTTTTGCAGGGTCGGTTACAAATGTCGAGGTTAAAATGCTGACGCAAGCCCACTATAGGACTTGAATATATTAAGCCTTTGCCCTGAAGTTCAGGAGACAATTCACTGGCTGCTTCCTCTTTAGGTTTAGAGGTGATTGCACCGAATAATCCAATTTTATGTTTTTCGAGTAATTTGATTGTCCGTTCAGGTAAGGGATTGCCTTCTTTCTTCCAAAATTCCCATCCAATATCTGCTTCTACATATTCTGCTTCAAAGCCTGCAGCTTCAAGAACCCTGAGGGTTTCCGAAAGCACCACCCTGCCTATTCCATCTCCCGGCATCGATACTATTGTCCTTCTGTTCATATTTTGAGAATTAATGGTTTAATATGAAATTGATATTTGTTAATACTTCACTAATCTTCAACATAATTACTATACTAAGAATTGTTTATCTTTTTGACCCCCAACCCCCTAAAGGAGGCTAATCCTGATATTAAATAATCAGTAAGTCCCCTTTAGGGGATTTAGGCGTCGTGATGATTTGTAAATGAATTCTAATGCACATTAATGCTATAATTTCTAAATAATTTACCTTTCACATTATAATGGTTTATGTTTTGCTATGTTTTATCTGTCGTACCACATCAATAACAGTTCCATCAACCCATTTTACAACCGCCACAACCTTATCTGTAAACTCAGGTTTTTTAGGTTTCCCGCAAATCCTTTCAGCTTCCTCTTTTAATTCATGGATAGAACGTATCGGCAGGTCTGAATTCTTTACTTTACTAAGCAGATCTTTTCTCAGTGGATTTATGGCAATTCCTCTTTCTGTGATAATTACATCAATGAGTTCCCCAGGTCCGCAAAGGGTAGTAACCTCATCAACAACAACCGGTATCCGATCGCGAAAGAGAGGAATTGGAAGAATGACTGTTTTTCCAAACAGGCAGTTTTGCCAACCTCCTATTCCATGTAAAAGATATCCATCGGAGTGGGTGACGACATTGCCATTGAAATTTACATCTACCTCAGTAGCACCAAGAATTACAACATCGACCATTCCAGTAAAATTTCCTTTGGAGTGGTAGTTGTAACTAACAAATGGATTTGTATCCACATGATTGGGATTTTCACGCATTGACCGCACCCCTTCCAGATCGAAAGTCTGACCATCCAGAATGTAATCAACCAGTCCCTCCTCCAGCATCTCAACAAGGTATTTGTTACTTCCTCCCCGTGCAAACCGTGCTTTAATACCTTTTTCGCGCATGATATCACGAAAAAAAGTACTTATTGCTAATGAAGTGCCTCCGGCTCCTGCCTGGAAGGAAAAACCATCCTGAATAAGGCCTGCTGCTTCACAAAACTTTGCTGTAAGTTCAGCTAAAAATAATCTATCGGGACTCTTTGTAATTTGAGTTGTTCCCGATACAATTTTCTCAGGAATACCAATTTTCTTTTCTTCTACCACATAATCAACATAGTTGCCCTGTATCTGCCATGGCAAACAAGGAAAAGGAACCAGGTTATCTGTTACAACAATTACTTTATCTGCAAACTGTGCATCGGCAAGTGCAAATCCAAGCAATCCACAGGCTGATGCACCTGTAAGTCCATTTGCATTTCCAGCAAAATCGGCAGTTGGAGCAGCAATGACAGCAATATCAATTTCCACCTCACCATCCTGAACTGCCTGGTATCGTCCTCCATGTGAACGCAGCACACCTACACCTTTCATTTTCCCTTCGGAGCAAAATATTCCCAGGGGACCATTCATGCTTCCCTCAATATGATGAATCGTGCCATCTTTCATCAATTCAATAAGAGGTGTGTGGCAGGGAAATGAAGCAGAAGGATACCAAATCATATCTTTAAGACCAAGTTCCTTTATAATTTTAAAAAGTTTAAGCGCTGTCAGGTCACCATCCCTGAAATGATGATGGGTGGAAATTGTCATCCCGCTTTTAATACCAGACTTAATCAAGGCTTCTTTTAAACTGCTGATCTGCTTATTTCCATCTGAAGGAAAATCGACACAGCTAGGTATACGAGACATAGCCTTTTTACCTGAAGGACGGAATTTGCCAACACCCTGATACGGGGTAACTTTTTTCCCGTTAACAGATTCCGGAACCATTTTTCCCAAGGCATTTTTAAGCATTTTAGCCATTTTTTTTCTCCCTCCAGTTTTCATTTAACAGTCCACTGCTTAGTGCAATATTTATAGTATTCAGGGCACGTTTTGCCACTGGAAGATCAACCATCTTTGATCCAATAGCTATTACACCAGATCCCTTGTGTTTAGCTTTCTCATATGCTAATACAATGGCTTTGGCTTTTTCAATTTCAGCTTCTCCAGGATTAAATCCCTTATTGATAATTTCAATCTGCCGTGGATGTATGCATCCCATACCCACAAAACCTAATGCTTTAGAATTTGCTACATTCTCCCTTAGTCCATCCATATTCGAAACATCTGAATAGACAGAATCAATTGCCTGAATGCCTGCTGCTGCTGCGGCATTTACTATTGCACTTCTTGCATAAAAAGATTCCTGTCCGTCTTCACTGCGGGTAACGCCTATGTCGGCAGTATAATCCTCAAGACCTATTGCCATAGCCACCACATTTTCAGAAGCTTTGGCAATACTATACACATTCACCACTCCTAATGCACTCTCAATGATGGGCATCAGGTGTATTTGATGTTTTGATTCTTTTGTTAGATTCCTGATTTCTTCATCTACTAGTTTGATCTGATCTTCTGTTTCACACTTGGGAATCAGGATGAGATTTACATTGTGTGGAACGATATATTTCAAATCACGTATTCCTTCAGGAATCTGATTTATTCTTACCATTCTTTCAGCACCATAAAAATTTATTGTTCTGAGTGCATTTCTTACCAGGTATCTGGCTTCGTTCTTCTTATCCGGAGCAACCGAATCTTCCAGATCAAGTATTATTCCATCGGCAGAATGAATACCTGCATTGATCATTAATTTTGGTGAATTGCCGGGGATATATAACCTTGATCGTCTACGCCTGTCTTTTTCGGTATCCGTTTCATTTTCACTTATTACCGGCAACAGATACTCCTTTTCTGACTTCCTGACTTTCTTAATAGCTGATTCAAGCCGGGCGGCAAGAACAAAATCAAGTGCACCCTTATCTTCGATAGTCAATTTTGCATCCTTAATTTCAAAAAAGTTGAGAATATCCATGCATCTTTCACGGATAGCATTGCCATAAAGAGAGGCCACTTTGCTTCGGAGGTCAATTTTTATTCCTGATTCCCTATCCAGTTCAACTGTTACAAAACAATCTGATCGAACAGAATCGCCCTTATTGCCAGCATTTCCAGTCATTTTAAAACGGATTTAAATGTTTAATTCCCTGACCGTAGTAATTAACTATAATACTGAAGATTGCGTAATTTTACAATGATAAGTATCATAAGCCTTTAAATTGATGATTGTCCTTTTTACAGCTCTATTTCAGGTTAAGGAAATTAGTAAAGCCTAAGTTTGATTTAGGATAATAGATCAATACTATTGCCCAACTTCTCTGTGACACTCTGTGGTAAATTTATACAAGCTTAAACCACAGAGTGTCACAGAGAATAAAAGGAGTTCCACAGAGTACAAATTTTCTAAATTTTCACTATTATTGATCTGATTCGTTAATCTTCTGTATTAAACACAAAACATGAGCAAGGTAATCGTTTTAGGATCCGGAATGGTTGGCAGTGCCATGGCTATTGATATGGCAACAAATCACAGTGTAAGGCTTACGGATGTATGTCAGTCTTCATTGGATAAAGCAAAGCTGAAGTGTTCTGCATTGAATATACAGCAGTTAGATGTGACTAATAAAGAATATCTACAACAAATAGTAAAGCAGCACGATTTAGTAATTTGTGCAGTTCCTGGTTTTTTAGGATTTGAAACGGTAAAGTCAATTGTTGAAGCAGAAATGAATGTAGTTGATATTTCTTTCTTCCCGGAAAATTCGTTGGAACTTGATGCTTTAGCGAAAGAAAAGAAAGTAACTGCTATTGTTGATTGTGGTGTTGCCCCCGGAATGCATAACCTGATTTTAGGTTATCACAATGAAAAAATGAAAATCACTGATTTCGAGTGTCTGGTTGGCGGACTGCCAAAAAATAAGAAATGGCCTTTCAACTATAAGGCTCCTTTCTCTCCTATCGACGTAATTGAAGAATATACACGTCCCGCGCGATACGTAGAAAAGGGAAAAGTTGTAGTAAAAGAAGCTCTGACCGATTGTGAGTTGGTTGAATTTGAGAAAGCTGGCACACTTGAGGCATTCAATTCCGATGGTTTACGAACAATTATTGATACAATGCCACACATCCCCAATATGAAAGAAAAGACTCTTCGCTATCCGGGTCATGTTGAATATATCAAGGTTTTAAGAGAAAGTGGATTCTTTAGTCTGGACAAAATCAAACTCAATGGAACAGCAATTTCCCCCATTGAATTTACCTGCAAGATCCTATTTGATGAGTGGAAACTGGGTGAAATGGAGGAAGAATTAACAGTAATGCGAATTACTCTTAAAGGCGTAAATGGGAGAGGGCAAAATGAGGAAATTATCTACAACATGTATGATGAATACAATACTGAAACTCAAACCTCATCCATGGCTCGTACAACAGGCTATACAGCAACTGCGGCCGCTAATATGTTTCTCGATGGACTGTTTCAGAAAAAAGGTGTTTTCCCTCCTGAGCTGATAGGCAAACATGATGCATGTTTCGATTATATCATTAAGTATCTGGCAGAGAGAAATATTCATTATATTAAAACCGGTAGGAAAATCTGATATTTTCTGATAAGCTTTCTTTATAACTTTACAATCAATCTTCCAGATTATTTCTTTTCTTCATTTTATGACTCAGAATAAAGAGGATCCCCACAACAAAAAAAGGAATAGTTATGGTCAGGATGATTCCGAGGCTCATCCAAATGGAATGATTCATTTTATAATTATGAAAAAAGACAAACGGAGCAAATCCCAGTCCAATAATCATAAAGATGATACCTCCGATATATTCCCAATTCCAAGCAACAATTAGGAAGATCAATAAAACAAAAGAAGGAATAAGATGTATAATGAAAGCACCAATTTGTTGCCAAATGGTTAGCTCGGGCGTAAATGAATCCAAGGCAAACATGCTAATAAACAATATAGCAAGGATACAAAGAATCCTTGGAGCCCAATGAAATAAACTGATAGATTTATTCATTTTAATTCAGTTTTAAAATTTCACCTACTGCGGAAATATTTCTGTGCCTTCGCTCACCATCCGGATTAACCGGGCACGGCTTGCGCATTCCGTTTTACTATATATTCGGTGAGTATGGTCTTTTACTGTTTGCAGGCTAATAAATAACTTATCGGCGATTTGCTGATTACTCAATCCTTTGCAAATTTCGTTGATAACCTCTTTTTCTCTGCGGGAAATTGAATACTGGTCACAAAAATGTTCAAATGATAGGTTGTTGCCATTTCTAGGAATGAGTCCTGATAAATCAACTGAATATTTCAAGAATATAGGGATAAAACCTCCATACAGAAAATAGGTGAAAATAAAGAGTAGCGCGAAGTAAGTATTATTGTTGTAAAACCGGAGAACTGTATTTTGAATAAGCATCAGAGATACCAAACCGATTGAAAGTTTAATAAGATCACTGGACCGTAGGACGGATCGACTTTTGCCAGGGAAAAGAAGATAATATACGCCAAAGACAGTAAATAAAATTATCAGTGATACGAAATAGTACCTTAGTATCAGGGTTTGAATATGTTCTAATTCTACCATGATGTAACCAAATGCAACAATGATCAAAACATTAGTGAATATATAGGCTAACACAAAGGTATTCCCCGTTTTTCGACCTGATATTTCTCTCGCTAACCGAACAAACATAAGGGATGCAAAAACAATGAAAGGAGATCCAAGCAGAAACATGATATCTGTAATTCTCTTTAATAGTTCCGGAGTAACAAATGATAGAAGAAATGAGGAAACCATCAGTTGTCCCCATAAGGCATAAAATCCAAAAGTGAAATAAAACGAAAGAAAGAATATCAGCGTTGAAAAAAAATTAGATTTATAAGTAGTCTTTAAATGCGATGAAATCACTATGCTGCCTGAAGCAACAGCAATTGAAAGCATGAAAACAATAATGATCAGGTAATGAATCATAAACTAAAGATAATGATTAACTGAATGCTTTGATATGCATAAAAATAAACACTACTAAAGTTAGACTTTGCATACTTAAGTAGGAATTTGAAAAAACACTACCTAAGTATGCAAAAGGTTACAGCCTTTCCCTTTAGATTTGTCCTGACTTTTAATAAAATATAATTTCTAAAAACCAATATTATGAATTCAATTGAAAACAAAAAACCAACACCCTCTTTCGGCGGCAGTTTTGGCCATGGCTGGAATACAATGTTTAAATATTTTCTAATCCTTCTTCTGGTGGTAATTGTAATGGGATTAATTATGATACCTATGAAAATGGGCAATTTAAATTTTGGTCATAATTTTAATCCGGAAGACTTCGGCTGTGATTTCTCTTTCCTTAACTTCTTGAAAACTCCGGAATTTGCTGTTTTTGGAGTAATGGCATTTATCCTGGGAATTATTGCTTTTGCTTATATGCTGCTGGTAGTGCCTGTTTTTAAATTTGGCAAGGATCTTATCTTTGTTCATGCTGCCCGCAACATCCGACCAGAATTTGAAACTCTGATCAGGGGATTTAAAGAAAACTATCTTTATATTATATTAGCCAATCTGTTAAGAACAGCCTTGGTAATGCTTGGCTTCATTTTTCTGATTGTACCAGGCATAATAATTGCTTGTAGACTCGCCTTTGTTCCTTACCTGGTAATGGATAAAAAACTCGACCCCATTGTGGCTGTTGAAGAAAGCTGGAAACTAACAAAGGGCTATGGATGGACCATTTTCTTTATGGGATTTGTCTCCTTCTTCATTCTTATATTAGGGTTTGCATTGCTATTTGTAGGGATAATTCCGGCAATAATGTGGATAAATAGTGCATTTGCAAGTTTGTACGAAGCAGTATCGATAAAGAAAAACGAAAAGCTTGAAATAGCCTAATAGTTGTTTGGAAGGGTTATTACCTTCCCCGCTATAAGAATATGAAAGGCATTGTATAGAATCTATGAACTATTCAATGCCTTTATTTTTTCTTCATTGTTTGTTCAGTATAAGTACTCTCAAAGATCTTATCTGCATTTTGGGCTTCAAAACCTTCTCTTCTGTGAATTGTTTCTATTTCTGATAATGGAAGGTGTTTAAACTGTGGTAGTATTTTTCTTTCGGCAAATTCAACATAACTGCCTGCAATATCGGCAAACTCTCCACATGCAAATTGCACACTTTTCATAGCAGCTACAGTACTGCTTTGCAGAAGTAATCCATCCTTGCTCTCTTTAATCCTTCCTCCTGCAGTATTCAATCTGATTCCTATTCCCTCAAGAAAACGATTAAACTCTTCAAGCGTATTATACCTTTCAGGAAGCATGTGAACACTAATTGTATAGTGATTTAAATAATACCGGTTATAGATTACCCAGGCTGCATATTCACTTTCTTTAAGAAGCGTATCATATTCCTTTTTTGTAGGTGTTTTCCAAAGAGGAGTCTGCAAGAACTCAGCTACCTGCATTCCATTATCCAAGTCCATCTGAACGACTGGATCTTTTGTAATACTGCTTGTATATTTTCTGATGATCTCCTGGGCCGGTTCTGATAATTCATTTACTCTTAGCTCAGAAATGAATATCCGCGGATAGATTAATGAAGGCGGGGAATACCAATAGGCATCCAGCTTTTTTGATTCAAAGTAATACTTATCCTTCTTATTATATCCGTGCTTTAAGAATATTTTTTCTAAAGATTGAATTCCAAGATGCTCTACTCCTAAAGTTCTGAATGCAATGTGATCATTTACTATTTCGGATTGTGTTTTTACAACACCCTTGTCAACCAGAGCATCTGTAATCTTTTTAACATCAGTTACATTCTCATGGTAAGACTCAAATAATGAATTCAGAATAACATTCAGGGCTGAGTTGTTTTCATAATTCATGACAGTAATGCATTAAAATAAACTTCAATTAAATTAGGTATCCTGCAATTCAATTGCAATGATAAATGTGAGGGTTTGCCAAAATTTTTGCCCCAAAGTCTCAAAGGCCCAAAGGTTCACAAAAGGTAAAGAACAAACAGATAGTTACTTTGTGATTATTTGAGATCTTGCTTTCTTAGTGAATAATTTCTATTTTTCATTCTTGCCACAAAGTCGCAAAGGCTTTAAGATTCACTAAGCCTAAGGAACTATCAAATGATTTCTTAGTGATTCTTAGTGAACTTAGTGTTTTGGTGGCTGTTTTCTAAATTTTCTTTGCCACAAAGCCTCAAAAACTCAATTTCGATGGCTATCGGGACACTAAGAGTGATTAAGGATGTCAATTTAAATCCAAACCATAAGAATACTGATCAACATCAATCCAAACATTACAAATCCCAATATACGATTTGATTTTTCTGACTTTAACACTTTAGAAAATACATCTCCAAATTTGACCCATGAGATCATGCAGGGAATACCAACCAAGCCAAATGTGATAGCAAATACAAAGACACTGATATGAACATTATCCATCTTGGGCAAAAAAGCACTTGCCCCTGTTATTGCCATGATCCATGCCTTTGGATTTACAAATTGCATGAAAAATCCGTGATAAATACCCATTTTGGATTTTGAATCAACAGTACTGACAGTACTAAGTTTACTTAAAAGAAATGCCAGGTATAATAACCAAACCGAACTTATGATCCTTAAAACCAAGGCAACAGTTGGACTTCGCATGATCAGTTCTCCAATACCGTATCCGGAAATACAAAGCAAAACAAAGAAACCAAGAAAGATGCCTGACATCAAGCTGACTGATTCCTTTAATCCATAGTGTTTGCCATAAGAAAAGAGTAAATAATTATTGGGCCCGGGAGTAATGGCAGTTACAAATGCAAAAATCAGGTATCCTGCTATATTATAACTTATCATTGATGGGATCTTCTATTTTAAAATGCTTTAAAACACGCAGGGCTCTTAAGGTATTCCATCGCCCGGGTTCTCCTGCTTTTTCCATACTGAAATATACTTTTCCGGGATGGTTGGCCTGTGCTTTCCAGATCATTTCCTTTGTTCGTTTCTTCAACACTACATCAATTGCAGGTTGCATTCGCTCATCCCATGCAGTTTCCGAGCTTTGAAAATAATCCAGCGCCCTTAGAATATCGTATTTCCACCTGCATGGATAGGAAAATCTTAAAAATTCTTTTCTGATTATTTTGCCGGTATGGTCGGAAATAAACAATTGATGAAGGAGAATAAACTCCTTGCAGGCTTTTACCACTTCCTGCAATTCATCAATTTTATAGGTATATCCATTCCTTAAATATTCTGATATTCCTTCCAGAACAGAAAGAGTTGAATGCAAAGAGCTATGAACAGCTACTGACTCCCTATAATTATGAATGCAATTGAATCCACCGTCATCCATTTGTTGAGATAAGATATGATCGATTACGGATTCTAGTAATTTTTCATCTATCCTGAAATAGGAAGCATAATTCAAAAACATACCATTTACACATACATCACTATTGGAAATTGTAACTGAAGGATTTATGCCTCCATCTGCTGCTTTCTCTTCATTTGCAATCATTGTAACTGATTGCCGTATTATCGGATGATTCGGATCAATTCCAATATTTTTCAGTTCGAGCAATGTATAATGCGATGATGTCCATTTCGGATGATAGAACTTTGTACCCCAATGTCCGTCAGATCTGCGTTTAGAAAGGTATTGTGCTCCCCAACCTTCCGTTGAGATCCTGTTCCTTAAATCCTCACGTTCATTTCCCAGCAAATCACGATGAACCTGATATTGTATAGAAACATCACCATGGAGCAACCATTTTACTATTTCTGAATTATTCATAAGAATTAAAGCCAGGGAGATTTCAACATGATAGTCATCTTAGTTGCCCGCAACAGTTCCGGGTTTTATTTTTTTCCTGTGAATGTAAGTGTCAAATAACATGATAAACATCCCTGTCATAATTGATACATCGGCCAGGTTAAAAATCCCGGTTTGAAAGATTACAAAGTTAATATGCAAAAAGTCTGTTACAGAGCCATGGAAAACTCTGTCGTACAAATTTCCAATCCCACCCCCAACAACAAAGCAGATTCCCAGGATCATCAGATTAGAGAGATTACTTTTCGTCATTAAATAATAGAAAGCAATACCAAGTACAAGCAAAGGAAATATGATTAGCAGAATCATATTTATTGGCTTTGGCAATGATTGTCCGAGGCTCAAAAATGCACCTGTGTTTTCAATTTTTGTAAGGGTAAGATGATTATTTAAAAGCCCTATATGTTCATTGTACTTAATTTTTTCCCGTACAATACTTTTTGAAACCTGGTCGCACCCAATGTTTAAACTTAAAATCATTAAGATTATTAGAGTTCTTAAAATGCTTTTTGCTTTCATATATCTTCCATTTTTAATTATATTCTATTGCCCAGTAATTTCTTTTAATTTCATGAAAAAACTTTTCTTTCTGTCAGAATTTATTTGCCAATCTACCGGTATACTTTGAAATCCCGATTCAAAGCCTTCACCATTAAATCTATAATCAAAATAGCCCCATGAAGCATACGATTTTATCGCTGAAAGTAAATTGTATGATTCTTCATCGAACTTGTAATGATCATCTTCATTAAAAAGAATTGGTTTTGGAGTATAGCCATCCGAAACCCTTACCTTCTCAATCAATTCAGTAACACCTGCAGGTTCATCTATCCCATTTCCATGAAGCAGAATAAAATCTGAACAAGCTATAATACTCGGTATAGGAACATTGTTGCCACTGAAACTTGTACTTACCATCAGTTTATGTTCACTCATTTTCTGAACACTCTCAATCAATTCATGTACTCGTTCAGGTTTCAAAATTGAGTGATCATAGTTAATATCGCATTCATTATTGATCTCAATCAGAATGTTTCTATACCCCATATTGAGAATCCAATGGGTAATGTTATCCACAGCATTGATCACAGCTTTTTCATCTAAAAGCACTTCATCCTGACCAAAGTAAAAATATCCTAAAATAATCACCATACCCAGCTCATCTGCTTTGTCGAATATTTTTTCAAGTCGGTTAACATAGTCATTCCGCAGATTTCCAATACTATCGAATGCTGAATTTATCCAGCCTTTATTCCCGTAGCCCAAAGGACTCCCTCCCTGAAGATTAAGTGAAAAGGCCAATAAGCCATGATTTTTCCATTCCGGCATTGCATCAATAAATTCATCAGTATTTCTTTCCGGATCCCAAACCTGAGTATCGGGATATCTAAAGATATGCCTGGTAGAAGAATTTAGGTCATCAAAAATACCTTGTACCATCCTTGAATTGAATAAAAGACCTTCAATTTTATTGTTCTCCCAGAAGCGACCAGCATATGTTGGTTGATCATTTATAAAAAATTGCTCCCCACGGATTGTTACGATAGTCCTTTTTGAAATATCAGAACAGGAAAGAAGAGAAATAAAGATTATCAAATAAATTATACCTGGATAGATCCAAAATTTTGATCGTTGCATAGCTATATGCTTAAATATTTACATCATCGTAAATATGAACAGTTATTATTTGATAAACAACCAAAGTGATGGCGAATTTTCAATTCGCTTTTCAATTTTATTTGGTAGTTCAGAATATAAATTTAACCCAGTTAATGATTCAACACTGTCAATACTTACTGCATAATCAGCCAATTCACCCTCACACTTTTCATGAGGAAATACAAAACCAATACCGCCTTGTAAGGAGTCATTGTAAACTAAAATTGTTTTATAAAATCCTGTAGGAACAGAAACCTGATTTTCACCTATTGTTTGAGAAGATGCTGTGCAAATACTACCTGTGGTAATATATACAGATCCATATTCCCTTGCCCAATCTCTGACCTGTACTTCAAGTTCTTTCCAAATACCCCTGTTGAAACCTGCCAGCTGAGGACATATGTTGCTATAATAAAAACTCTCATCCATAGCCTGTTTGCTCCATACCATATCAGCCGCTGGAGCAAGATGTCCTCTATCAAAACCTGAGCCTTTATAATCCTGGTCAGATGCAGAGCCTGAAACAACAGCAGTATCAGATATAAATTTGTCTGTCCTTTTAAAATTGGGAGTAAGTTCTTCCGAGGTCAACTGATATGCCACCCAATGTGCTTGTTCATATTCTTCATTGTAAAGCAATGAATATGCGTAATGCTTTATATACTCGCCGTTGGAAGATTTATATTTTGGTTCTTCCAATAGTGTATTTTGTATTGTCTTACAGCTAAGTAACAGAGACAAAAACAAAACTGAAATTGCAATTAATTTCATTCCATGATTAAATTTTTATTTCAGACATATTTTCTTTAGTTTATGTCATTCAAATTGAGAAGTAGTATCATATCTGATAATAACAAAAATACATGCTTTTAGCGAGCAAATTAATGATTGTAAATTTATTTTAATCGCGTGTTGAATTATTTGGTGGTTGGGTTGCTGGGTGGTTGGAAATTTACCTACGTCAAACAAATAGTTCGAAGTCTTATCAGGTGAAAAATCTATACCGCGATTAATATTTTGGGTTTAGGTATCGGGTTGGGATGTACCATCCTGACGACAATCTATATAATTCATGAATTCTCATTTGATAAGTATCATACTATGTTCTCGCAATATGAAAAGTTAGGGAGAACAGGCTGCATTCCTTTCTATTGTTAAAAAAGAGAAAGCGTGACAAGACTTTTACAAACAACTTTGATCCCAATTTTTAAATTGTGGCTTGGGCGTTCGGGCATTATTTTTTGATAGTTTTTATATATATCAGTCCAATAAAATAAGGCATTAATCCTGTGATAATCCAAATCAAAACCGAATGTTTATACTTATCAGCAAAATCATGATAAATTAATACATGCATAATAACACTCGACAAAATCACAAATATCAATAAAATCAATGCGATCGAATTTGCATAATACCAAATCATTTGAGGTTTGTTAATCAAATAATGCACATAAAACAATATTACCATTATTAATGAAAATACAATAAACCTATAACCGGACTGCTTTATAAAAATCTGATCTATCATCACCCATGCAAATCCAATTATTACTAATCCTATTAAGGATAAAATGTCCTTAATTTTTAACCTGGAAAAATATTTCATACTTAATTTATTAATTAAAATTCCAAAGTTTATTTCTAATATAACTTATCACCGAAACTGTATATCTAAATTTCTCTTTTTATTCAAATGCTTCTTCATTTAAATCAAAATTTGGAGTATGCACCAGAATTAGCATAACAGCATTATCTGAATCATTACAGTAGCTAAATTTTGATCCTTTTTTAATAATACAAAAATCACCCTGTTTAAGAACAAATGTTTCATTATCAATTGTCATTTTTATTTCACCTTCCAAGACAAAGTAATACTTATCCGATTTTTTTGACCATGATACTTTATGTCTGACCTTTTGTGGGACCTGAATGCTTGCAAAAGACGATGATTCATTAAATTCCGATGTGTAATCAAGTATAGTTAAACCATCAAAATCAATTTTAGTAGCTTGTTCTTTTTTTACTATCATAAAGGTATTAAATTAAAGCAAATCCGTAAGACATCGGTATTGCGAATTCTTTCTTGTCCTTATATTGGATTATCCTGTTGATTGAATTTTCTCCCTGAACTTTAACTTTCTGATAAAGCTCTTCATAATCAAGAAAGAATTGAACGGTGTCGTATCGCTGAACTTTTATAAAATTAAAATGTTCTAAAGCTTTCCAACTATTAATTACTTTTTCCTTTTCATCAACAATATATGCCCATTCCGAATCGGGCCAGTGGTCACTTATAAGAATATTAGGAGCCATGGTCAAAGCATGATTTATGGCAGCTTCCGTATCTTTCATTTCATGCAGACAAAACTCAAACAATACAAGGTCACCTTCTTTTTTAACTTTATAAAAGTCCGAATTAATGAGCGTAAATTTATCTGCAAGCTGCAACTTTTGTAAACTTTTTTCGAGCCTGTTTAATGCTTCTTCATCATTGTCAATGGCAATAACCTTTAGTGAACTACGACCATACTCTATAAATTGTCCCCCTCCGGCACCAACTGAAATGACAGTCTGATTATTAAAATAATAGAATCCAAGGAGATTGTCAATCATTTTTTTTATATCAGTGGCCATAACCTTAAATATTATGTAATAATTGGCTATAACGTTCGATTGTAAGAAAAGTAGCTGATTTCGGAGCTGCGTTCCTGTCGCCGGTGAAC